>VBKJ01000087.1 GCA_005879795.1 Deltaproteobacteria bacterium | reverse complement strand
GCCGACATCGCGCGCGCCACCCGCCTCCTTCCCGCGGCCGCCGAGGAGGCGCTGTGGACGCTGGTCGCGCGCGGACTCGTCACCGGCGACGGCGCGGCGGGCCTGCGCACGCTCCTCAAGCCGGACAGCGAGCGGCGGCCGCGCCGCCTGCGCGCGGTGCGCGGTGGCCGGGCGCGGCTCGTGCCGGCCGGCCGCTGGGCGCTGCTGCGCGCCGGTACCGACACGGACGCCGATGCCGAGCCGATGCGCTTCGCGCGGCAGGTGCTCCGCCGCTGGGGCGTGGTGGTGCGCGAGCTCCTCGCGCGCGAGTCGCGCATGCCGCCGTGGCGCGTCGTGCTGGGCGTGCTGCGCGCGCTCGAGGCGCGCGGCGAGATCCGCGGGGGGCGCTTCGTCGCCGGGCTGGTCGGCGAGCAGTTCGCGCTCCCCGAGGCGGTGGAGGCGCTGCGCGCGGTCAGGCGGCGGGGGGCGGAGGCGCCGGAGACCGTGGTCGTGGCCGCCGCGGACCCGCTCAACCTGGTCGGGGTCCTCGTGCCCGGCGCGCGCCTCTCGCCCATGGCGCACGAGGTGATCGCCTTCCGCGACGGCGCGGCGGTGGAGACGGGCGAGCTGGGCGCGGTGCTCAGCCGGCTCAAGCGGGCGAGCGGGTAGCGGCGGACGAGGGCTCCCTGTACAATGTACATATGACGCGATACACGGCCGCCGAGGCGCGCAAGCACCTGTCCGGTCTCTTGAACGCGGCCGAGCGAGGGCAGGAGGTCGTGATCGAGCGCAGAGGCGTGCGCTTCGTCGTCAAGGCGGACCGGTCGGCGCCGCGCCGCGCGAAGCGTCGCGAGTCGATCTTCGAGTTCATCGATCCGGTGGTGATGGAGGGTGAATGGACCTGGGCCTGGGGCCGAAAGGGGCTCAGGTTCGCGCCGCGGCGGGGCCGTGCCCGGTGATCCTCCTCGATACCAACGCGCTCATCTGGCTCTACGAAGGTCATCGACGAAGCCGACCGCTCGTGCGCTGGTCCGGGCGGCTCTATGCCTCTCCGGCCAGCCTGCTCGAGATTCAGCTCCTTCTCGAGTCGGGTCGCGCCCGGGTCCGCCGCGGGATGGCGGTCGCCGCGCTCACGGACGACGGACGCTGGCTGCTGGACGAGCCTTCCTCTGCCGCCTGGTTCACGCGCGCCCTGGATCTCGGGTGGACACGCGACCCGTTCGACCGGCTGCTCGTCGCCCACGCCGGCCTCCGGGGGTGGCGGCTGGCGACCGGCGACGAGGAGCTGCTGCGTCGCCTCGGCGAGCGCGGCAGCGTGGAGCTGTAGTCAGCGCGGCCCGCCCCCCGGCCGCAGCACCGCCCCCTCCGCCGCCGACGACACCAGCGCCACGTACCGGGCGAACACGCCGCTCGTGTAGCGCGGCGCCGGCGGGCGCCAGCGCGCGAGGCGCTGGCGGATCGTCGCGTCGTCCACCAGGACGTCGAGGCGACGCTTCTCGACGTCGAAGGCGATCGTGTCGCCCTCCTCGACCGCGGCGATCGGGCCGCCGACGGCCGCCTCGGGCGCGACGTGGCCGGCCATCAGGCCGCGCGTGGCGCCGCTGAAGCGGCCGTCGGTCAGGAGCGCGACCTGCTCGCCCAGGCCTTCACCCACGAGCGCCGCGGTGACGCCCAGCATCTCGCGCATGCCCGGGCCGCCGCGCGGGCCCTCGTAGCGGATGACGACCACGTCGCCCGCCTTGATCGCGCGCCGGGTGACGGCGGCCATGGCGTCCTCCTCGCGCTCGAAGACGCGCGCGGGGCCGCGGTGCGTCGTGCGCTCGTGGCCGGCCATCTTCACCACGCAACCCTCCGGCGCGAGGTTGCCCTTCAGGATGACGAGGCCGCCGCTCGGCTTGAGCGGCCGTTCGAGCGGGGCGACGACCTCCTGCCCTGGCGTCTCGACCGCGCGGGCCGCCTCCTCGGCCAGGGTGCGGCCGCTCGGCATGAGCGCGCCGCCCTCGACCAGGTCCGCGGCGACCAGGCGCTTGGCGACCACCGCGCCGCCGCCCGCATTGCCGAGGTCGACCGCGGTGAACCGACCCCACGGCTTCAGATCGGCCCACACTGGCGTGCGGCCGCTTACGCGGTCGAAGTCGTCGATGGTGAGCGGCACGTCGACCTCGCGCGCCAGCGCGAGTAGATGGAGGACGGCGTTCGTCGAGCCGCCGCTCGCCGCCACCCCCGCGATCGCGTTGTCGAAGGCCGCGCGCGTCGCGATCTCGTGCGGGCGCAGCCCGCGCTGGAGCATGTCCATTACGAGCGCGCCCGCCCGGCGGCCGACCTCGTCCTTGGCCGGGTCGGTGGCCGCGATGCTCGCCGTGCCCATGGGCGAGAGGCCGAGGAACTCGAGCGCCAGCGCCATGGTGTTGGCGGTGAACTGCCCGCCGCACGCGCCCGCGCCGGGGCAGACCACGTCCTCCAGCTCCTTCAGGTCCCGGTCGCTCATCTTTCCGGCCGCGTTCGCGCCCACCGCCTCGAAGAGGTCCTGGATGGTGACGTCGCGCCCGCGGAAGCGCCCGGGCTGGATGGAGCCGCCGTAGAGGACGAAGCCGGGCACGTCGACGCGCAGCAGGGCCATCGCGCCGCCGGGGATCGTCTTGTCGCAGCCGACCAGCACGACCAGCGCATCGAACATGTGCCCGCGCGCCACCAGCTCGATCGAGTCGGCGATCACCTCGCGCGAGACGAGCGAGGTCTTCATGCCCTCGGTGCCCATGGTGATGCCGTCGCTGATGGCGATCGTGTTGAACTCCATCGGCGTGCCGCCCGCCTCGCGCACGCCGCGCTTCACCTGCTCGGCGAGCCGGCGCAGGTTGAAGTTGCACGGCATGGTCTCGGTCCAGGTGTTGGCGATGCCGACGATCGGGCGCGTGAGGTCCGCGTCGGAGAAGCCGATCGCCTTCAGATACGAGCGCGCGGGCGCGCGGTCGCGTCCGTCGAGGAGGGAGCGGCTCTTGTGGCGGGGGTCGAGTGACATGGGCGGGGATCGTAGCCTAGTGTGCCGGCGGCGAGAAGAGGCCGGAGCCGGTGCTTGTCGGCCGCCCTTCGTGTAATACAAACGAACACATGCCGGCGAGCCGGGTGATGACGCTGAGGATCGAGCCAGAGCTCCTGGAGCAGCTGCGAGCGGTCGCGAAGGCCGAGCGGCGAAGCGTGTCGGCGCAGATGCTCTTCCTCGTCCGGCGGGAGCTGGGCGCGAAGGCGCGGCGACGGCGGAAGCCGCTGCCCACGCTGGGATGGCTGAGCCACCTGCGGGCTCCGCAGGAGCTGAAGGAGTTCCGTCGCGTGCGCCGCTCGCTCACGCGGGAGCTCGAGACCCGCCTGCGGCGCCACGCGAAGGTGAAGTGAAGGCCTGCGTCCTCGATACGCACGCCTTCGTCTGGTACGTGCAGGGGCGGCGGGTCGGAAGGTCGGCGGGACGCATGCTGCGCGAGGTCGATCGCGGGCGATGCCGCGCCTGGATTCCGGCGATCGTCCCGGTGGAGATCGTGCTCTTGCGCGAGCGCGGGCGGAGCGCGATCGGCATCCCCGAGCTGGAGGCGACGCTGGAGCGGAATTCCGAGCTCCAGCTCCTCCCGCTCGACCTCGCCCAGGCGAGGGAGTTTGCGCTTCTACCCGGGGTGCACGACCCCTTCGACCGCATGATCATGGCGGCCGCGCGGGCCGTCGGCTGCCCGCTCCTCTCCGCCGACACCGGCATGCAAGAGAGCGGTCTGTTGCAGGTCGTCTGGGACTGACCTCGCTGGCGGCCGAGGCGCGGGGCCTGCTAGCCTCGGTGTCCCCGTGAAGGTCCGCGCCGCCATCTGCTGGGAGCCGCGCCAGCCCCTCGGCGAGTGCCTGGTGCGCCTGGTCGCGACGGGCGTCTGCCACACCGACGCCTCCACGGTGAGCGGG
>VBKJ01000086.1 GCA_005879795.1 Deltaproteobacteria bacterium | reverse complement strand
CGCGAGAGGTCGGAGACCACGACCAGCGGCTCGGCGCTCTCGGCGCTCGCCTCCATGCCGACCAGGGCCTTGCGCTCGACGACCGTCCCGGCCAGGGGCACGCGCAGGAGGTAGCGGCTCGTCGCTTCGCCGGGCGCCACGCGCAGGCGCTCGAGCTGCGCGCGCGCGCGCTCGAACTCCGCCGCGGCCTTCTCGGCTTCCTCCTGGGCCTGGAGATAGTCCTTCTCGGCGATCGCCTGCGCGGCGCGCAGGCGCGTGGCGCGTTCGGCGGCCTTGCGCGCCAGCGTCCGGTCGGCGTCGGCGCGCACGTACTCGGCCTGCGCGGCTTTCACCTCGGGGCTCTCGAGCGCGACGAGCGGCTGATCGGCCTCGACGCGGTCGCCCACTTGCACGAGGAGCTGGACGACGCGCCCCCGGATCGGGGCGGCCAGACGCGCGGTGAGCTCCTCGTCGAACTCGATCGTGCCGCTCAGGTCGGCGAGGCTCGTGGCCTCGACCTCGGCGACGGGCGCGAACTTGAGGAACGAGAGCTGCGCCGGGGTGAGGCGCGGCTCGGCGGCGGCCGTCGTCTCGGCCGCCTCCTGGCGCCCGCAGGCCGGCAGCACCGCCAGCGCGAGCACGACGATCCAGCCTAGGAGTCTGTCCGAGTAGTCATGGCGAGCGAGGCGAACGAGCCGGGGAGCGAGAGCGGGAAGCGCAGCGACGACCGACGAGGTGCGGCGCGCGGGACGCGCGCCGGGAGTTGGTCGCCGCAGGAGGGAGGAGCGAGCACCCCGCTCGCAGCCCCCGGATCGTTCGCCGGAGCCGACATGACTACTCGGACAGCCTCCTGGCCTCATGGGGACACCTCCAGCGCGGCCGCGCGCGTCACGTCGAAGGCCGCGGTGTTCACGTCGCGGAGCCCGGCGAGATGCTCGCGCTCGGTCTGCACCCAGGTCCGCTCCGCCTCGAGGAACTCGAGCAGCGACACGGCGCCCTCGCGGAACGACACCTCGGCCGCGTGGCGCGCCTCGCCGGCCTGGCGGAGAAAGGCGCCCTCGAAGCGCTCGACGCGCTCGCGGGCGATCCTGTAGCTCGCCACCGCCGAGCGAACCTCCTGCGGGATCGCGAGGCGCAGCTTCTCGACTTCGCGCCGCGCGATGAGCGCCTCGGCCTCGGCGCGCTCGATCTCGCCCTGGTTCCGGTTGAAGACGGGGAGCGGCACGGAGACGCTCGTGCCCACCTGGTCGGCGAGGTCGCCCGACACCTGGAACTCGCTGTGCGTGTACTGGACACCGAGGGTCGGGTTCGGCCAGCGCTCCGCGCGCGCCAGGCGGAGCGCCGCCTCGGCCGCCTCGCGGGCACGCTCGGCGGCCTCGAGATCGGGGCGGCGCGCGAGCGCCTCGCTCACCAGCTGCTCGACGCCCGCAGGCGTCGGTGGGAGCGCGAGCTCGCCCACCGGCTGCACGTCCGCCGCGTCCACACCGACCAGGGGGAGCAGCGCGGCCACCGCCTCGCGGCGGTCCGACTCCGCGTCCGCCACCTCGCGCTCGAAGCCGCGCTGCTCGAGGGCGATCTTGTCGAGCTCGGCGCGCGAGATGTCGCCCTCGCGGGCGCGGGCCTCGCTCACGCGCACCGTCTCGCGATAGTGCTCGAGGTTCTCGCGCGCCAGGCGCAGCCGCTCGCTCGCCTCGAGGAGCGCGACGAAGCGCGCACGCAGCTCGAAGGCGAGTCGCCGCTCGAGGTCCGCCCGCTCGGCCGCCGCCGCGGCTTCGCGGCGGCGGGCCGCCGCGAGGCGCGCGCCCCGCTTGCCCGGGAGCAGGATCTCCTCCTCCAGGCCGACCTGGGACACGACCGTGTCCCCCACGCCGATGCCGCTCGGATTGGTGCGGCCGAGGGGAAAGTTGCCCACCCCCGCCGAGAGCGTCGGGTTCGGCAGCAGGCCGGCGGTGACCACGTCGCCGTGGGCGGCACGCACGTGCAGCGCGCCGGCGAGCAGCTCGGGGTTCTGCCGGCGCAACTCCGCCAGCGCCTCGTCGAGCGTCAGACGCACCGTGTCCTCCCCGCGGGCTGCGGGGCCAAGGGCCAGCACGAGCGCGAGCACGCGCCAGCGCCTCCTCACCGGGCGTCGCTCCGGCGGCCGCGCGCGCCCCTCACGCGACCTCCGCCGCGCGGAGCGCGTCATCATCGCGCCGCCCGAGCGCTCGCGGAAGGCTGCGCACCCCGCGCCCGGAGAGGACGAGCGTGTACAGCACGGGCAGGACGAGCAGGGTCAAGAGCGTCGCCGAGACGAGGCCGCCGATCACCACCACGGCGAGCGGCCGCTGCGTCTCCGAGCCGATCTGCGTCGAGAGCGCGGCGGGCAGGAGGCCGAGCGCGGCGAGCAGCGCCGTCATGAGGACGGCGCGCAGGCGGCGTGTCGCGCCGGCTTCGACCGCCGCGCGCAGCCCGAGGCCCTCGGCCCGCAGCGCGTTGATCTGTGAGACCAGCACCACGCCGTTCAGCACCACCTGCCCCATGAGCGCGATGAAGCCGATGCACGCCGACACGCTCAGGTTGAGCCCGGCGAGGTCGAGGCCCACGACCCCGCCCACCAGCGCGAAGGGAATGGTCGCCAGGATGAGGAGGGCGCAGCGCAGCGAGCCGAAGGTGTGGAACAGGATCGCCAGGATGAGCGCGATCGACACCGGGATGATGATGGCGAGGCGCGCCATGGCGCGCCGCTGGTTCTCGAACTCGCCGCCCCAGGTGAGGAACGAGTTCGCCGGCAGCTTCACCTCGGCCGCCACCCGGCGCTGCGCCTCGGCGACCAGGCCGCCCATGTCCCGGCCGTGCACGTTGCAGCGGATGCCGATGAAGCGCATGTTCGCCTCGCGCGTGATCGACGCCTGGCCGGGCGCCACCTCGACGCGGGCGAGCTGGGCGAGCGGCACCTGGGCGCCGTCGGGCGTGGCGACCCGGATGACGGGAAGGCGGTCGAGGGTCGCCCGCGAGGCCTCGGCCAGGCGGACGACGACGTCGAAGTGCCGCTCGCCCTCCCACAGCGAGGTCGCCGCCGTGCCGCCGATCGCGGTCTCGACGACCTCCTGCACGTCGGCGACGTTGAGGCCGTAGCGCGCGATCGCCTGGCGGTCGACGACGATGTGCACCTGCGGCAACTCGGCCGACTGGACGATCGCCAGATCGGCCACGCCGGGCACGGACGCGAGCACGCGCCGCACGTCCTCCGCCGCGCGCCGCATCGCGGCCAGGTCGTCGCCGAACAGCTTGATCGCGACCTGGCCGTTCATGCCCGAGATGTTCTCCTCGATGTTGTCCTTGATCGGCTGCGAGAAGTTGAACTCGATGCCCGGGATGTCGGCCAGGCGCACGCGCATCTCGGTCACCAGCCGGTCGGCGGTCATCCCGCGCGGCCACGCGGCGCGCGGCCTCAGGTCGACGAAGTACTCGAGGTTGTTCGGCGTGGACCAGTCGGTGCCGTCGTCGGGACCGCCCAGCTGGCTGAGCACGCTCTTCACCTCGGGGAAGGAGAGGAGGAGGTCGGTGATGCGCGGCACCATGGCACGCGAGGCCTCGCTCAGGGAGATGCTGGGCGGGAGCGTGAAGGTCACGTAGAGCGCGCCCTCGTTCAATTCGGGGAGGAACTCCGTGCCGAGGCGCGCGAACAGCCAGAGCCCGAGCGCGAGCACGGCGAGCGTCGCGCCGAGCACCGCACGCCGGTGGTCGAGGGCCCAGCCGAGCGCCGGCCGGTAGGCGCCGAGCGCCGCACGCTCGACCGGCGTCTCCTCGCCGCCCCCGGCGTTGCGGCGGAGCAGGAGATAGCCGAGCAGCGGCACCAGCGTGAACGAGAACGCGAGCGCCGCCACCAGCGCCGCGCACACCGTGTTCGCCATGGGCGCGAAGATGCGGCCCTCGACGCGCTGGAGCGAGAAGATCGGGACGTAGGCGACGATGATGATGCAGAGGGCGAAGAGCGTCGGCCGCGCCACCTCTTCGGCCGCCTCCAGCACGACGGCCCGGACATGGCGCGGGCCGTTCCGCGCCAGGCGCCGCGCCACGTGCTCGACCATGATCACCGCCCCGTCGACGATGATCCCGAAGTCGACTGCGCCCAGCGAGAGGAGGTTCGCGGAGAGGCCGCGGAGCTTGAGATAGAGGAACGAGCCGAGCAGCGAGAGCGGGATGACGAGCGCCACCACCAGCGCGGCGCGGAGACTCATCAGGAAGACGCCCACCACGAGCACGACGAGGAGCGCGCCGAGCACCAGGTTGTGCGTCACGGTGGTGAGCGTGCGCCGCACCAGCCGGGCGCGGTCGTAGAAGGTGTCGACGCGGACGCCGGGCGGGAGGATGCCGTGGTTCAGCTGCTCGATCTTGGCGTGCAGCGCGTCGAGGACCACGGACGGGTTCTCCCCCCGGCGCATGAGCACGATGCCCTCGACCGCCTCGGGCTCGCGGTCGCGGGTCACCACGCCGCGGCGGGGAAAGGCGCCGACCGTGACGCGCGCCAGGTCGCGGATGCGGATCGGGATGCCGCCGCGCGCCGCCACCACCACCTGCTCGATGTCGCCGGCGCCGGCGAGCGTGCCGAGGCCGCGCACCACGTACTGCTCCTCGCCGTGCTCGATGTAGTTGCCGCCGGCGTTGGCGTTCGAGCGCCCGAGCGCCTCGTACACCTGGCGGAGCGTGACGCGGCGGGCCTGCAGCTGCCCGGGATCGACCTGTACCTGGTACTGTTTCACGAAGCCGCCGAAGGAGACCACGTCGGCCACGCCCGGCACCTGCTTCAGATGCCGCTCCATCACCCAGTCCTCGAGCTCGCGCAGCTGCATCGGCGTGTAACCGTCGCCGACCAGCGTGTAGCGGTAGATCTCGCCGGTCGGGGTCGAGAGCGGGCCGAGCGTCGGCTTCACGCCCTCGGGGACGTCCACCTGCGCCAGGCGCTCGCTCACCTGCTGGCGGGCGAAGTAGAGGTCGGTGCCGTCATCGAAGGTGAGGACGACGAAGGAGAGGCCGAGGAGCGAGAAGGAGTGCATGCGCACGAGCCCGGGGAGCCCGTTCATCTGCTGCTCGATCGGGAGCGTCACCTGCCGCTCGACCTCCTCCGCGGCGTGGCCGGGGAAGAGGGTGATGACCTGGACCTGAGGGTCGGCGAGCTCGGGGAAGGCCTCGATGGGCAGGTGCCAGAAGGCGATCGCCCCGGCGATGGCGAAGGCCACCGCGAGCCCGAGGACCGCGAGCGGCTGGGCGAGAGAGAGCGCGAGGATGCGGCGCATCAAGGCGCCCGGAACAGCAAGGGGGGTGCCAGCGCCGGGCCCAGGATTTCTAGGCCAGCTGCCATCGGGGCGTGTGGCAAACGGTCTCACGCTTGCGGGCAGCGCGCCCCACGCACGCGGCAGGCCACGTCGCGTCAAGGGGTTGACGTCGCCCCCGCGTGCCTGCGAGGCTCGCCCCACCATGAAGCGGACCGTCCTTACCACCGGCCTCCAGTTCCCCGAGGGACCGGTCTGGCTCGGCCCCCGGCGCGTCGCCTTCACCGAGATCCGCGGCCAGTGCGTCTCGCTCTGGCACGACGGCGCGCTCACGCGCGTGGCGCGCACCGGCGGGGGCGCCAACGGCGCCACGCTCGGGCCCGACGGCGCGCTCTACGTCGCGAACAACGGCGGCCTCTCGCTCGGACACGAGGGACGCTGGACCGCGCCCGACGCCATCCCCGGGCGTATCCAGCGGGTCACCCTCGCGGGCGAGCTGAGCGACGTCGCCGCCGAGCTGCCCGGCGCGCCGCCGAACCGGCCGAACGACCTCTGCTTCGGCCCCGACGGCCTCCTCTACTACACCGACCCGCACAACTGGGAAGACATCGAGCACCTGGGCGTAGGCCGCGTCGGGCGCACGACGCTCGACGGCCGCGTCGAGCTGGTCGCGGAGATCCCCGCCTTCCCGAACGGCATCGCCTTCGGGCCCGACGACCGCCTCTACGTCGCGCAGAGCGTGACGCAGAAGATCCTGGTCATGGACGCGAAGCCCGGCGCCACGCCAGCCGTATGGGCGACCCTGCCGCGGGGCTTCCCCGACGGCTTCTGCTTCGACGCCGCCGGGCGGCTCTACGCCGCCGGCAGCCTGGGCGACGTGGTGGTCATCTTCGAGCCGGACGGAGAGGTGCGGGACATCGTCGAGATGGGCGCCGGGAGCGAGCCCACGAACTGCTGCCTCGGCGACGGCGCGCTCTACGTGACGCTCGCCGGCACGGGCCAGCTGGTCGCGCTCGACATGCCGGTCGAGCCCCTGCCCCTCTACCCCGCCCGGCGGTGAATCTCGCCGTCAGCGCTGCGCCCAGAGGAGCACGCGCTTGAAGGTGAAGAAGTACGGGCGCGTGTCCTCGAGCGCGGGCAGCAGGCGCTCGCGGTAGCGCGCCACGAAGCGCGCGTAGAGCTCCGCCGGCAGCCGGCGCTGGTAGTCGGTGAGCAGCGTGCCC
>VBKJ01000085.1 GCA_005879795.1 Deltaproteobacteria bacterium | reverse complement strand
GCGGCTCACGCCGAAGGAGAAGAACCGGCTCCGCCACGCGCAGATCGCGCTCCAGCTCTCGCAGTTCCTGCACGGCGAGCAGGGCGCGCTGATCGTCGCCTCGCAGCTGGTCGGCGCCGTGCCGTGGATCGACGCCAAGTACTACGCCGGCACGCAGACCATGGACGAGGCGCGCCACGTCGAGGTGTTCAGCCGCTACCTGCGCGACAAGCTCGAGTGGCAGTGGCCGGTCAACGAGAACCTGAAGGAGCTCCTCGACGCGACCATCACCGACGGCCGCTGGGACTTCAAGTACCTCGGGATGCAGATCATCATCGAAGGCCTCGCGATGGCCGCCTTCGGGAACATGTTCCAGATCACGCAGGAGCCGCTCCTCAAGGAGCTCGTGCGCTACGTGATGAAGGACGAGGCGCGGCACGTCGCCTTCGGCATGCTCTCGCTCGCCGAGTTCTACCGCG
>VBKJ01000084.1 GCA_005879795.1 Deltaproteobacteria bacterium | reverse complement strand
GTGGTGCTCGACTCCGCGCCGGCGCAGATGTTCCGGCGCCTGCTGTTCGCGCGCGTGGTCCCGAACCTCCGCCGGCTCGGGCTGCTCACGCCGCGCGTGCGCGAGGCCTTCGCGCGCCTCGGCATCCTCGAGTTCGAGCACGCCGACCCCGAGGCGCAGGACCGCGCGCTCGGGCTGGCGTAGGGCCGGCGCCTTAGACCGCCAGCAACGGAGGACACAATGGCGCTATTTGATGCGCGGGGCATAGACCATGTCGGCATTCGTTATCGCGATCTGCCGCGTGCCGTGGCCTGGTTTCGCGACGTCCTGGGTCTCCACATCGAGCACGAAGCACGAACCATGGCGGTCGTCAGCATCGGGAGCGACGGCTCGCAGTTGGCGCTCTTTCAGGCCGAAGGCGATGAGCCGCTTCGCCAGCCGCACCACGTGGCGCTGCGGGTTCCTGATCCCGGGGCGGCGGAGGCAGCGCTTCGCAAAGCCGGAGTTCCCCTGCGACAGGTCGGGCCGAATCTAGGCTTTGAGGATCCAGAGGGTACCGTTTTCCACTTCATGTCGGCACGCGTCGGGTAGGGTCCGCGCTTGCAGACCGAGGCGGTTCGCACCCGTGCCGTTACGCTGCGACGGCCGCCCGTGTAGCACTCCACGATCTGGTCTCGCGCCACCGTCGCCCCCCTCCCGCTCACCCCACGATCTTGTTCAACGGATACTCGATGATCCCCACCGCCCCCGCCCGAAGCAGCTTCGGGATGAGCTCGCGCACCGTCGCCTCGGCGATCACGCTCTCGACCGCGAACCACTCCGTGCCGTAGAGCGGCGACACGGTCGGTGCGGTGATCGCAGGCACCAGCGCGATCACGTCCTGCAGGCGGTCGCGCGGCACGTTCATCTTGAGCCCCACCTGCGCCTCGGCGCGGAGGGCGCCGGCGAGGAGGAGGGCGATCTGCTCGATCTTCTCGCGCTTCCAGGGGACGGCCCAGGCGGCGCGGTTGGCGATCAGCTGCGGCACCGACTCGAAGAGCTCGCACACGATGCGGAGCCCGTGGGCCCGGATGGTGGAGCCCGTCTCGGTTACCTCGACGATCGCGTCGACCAGCCCCTCGGCCACCTTCGCCTCGGTGGCGCCCCACGAGAACTCGATGTGCACGTCGACGTTGCGCTCCGCGAACCAGCGGCGGGTGTAGCCGACCAGCTCGGTCGCGATGCGCTTGCCGCGCAGGTCCTCGGGCTTCCGCACGGGCGAATCGCGGCCCACCACCAGCACCCAACGCGTCGGGCGGAGGCTCGTCTTCGAGTAGACCAGCTCCTGCGCGACCACGACGTCGGCCTCGTCCTCGAGCACCCAATCGCGCCCGGTG
>VBKJ01000083.1 GCA_005879795.1 Deltaproteobacteria bacterium | reverse complement strand
GAGGCTGCCCTTGGGGATGCCGAGCTGGAGGACGTTCATCCCGCCGACGGCGGCTCGAGCCGGGGTGCGACCACGCGCCAGTCCTCGCCCTCGACGCGGCGGAAGAAGCAGCTCGCGTAGCCCTCGTGGCAAGCGACGCCGCCCACCTGCTCGACGCGGAGGAGCACGGCGTCGGCGTCGCAGTCGACCAGCAGCTCGCGCACGTGCTGCACGTGACCGGAGGTCTCGCCCTTCACCCAGAGGGCGTTGCGCGAGGTGCTCCAGTAGGTGGCCTTGCCGGTCGCGAGGGTGTGCCGCCACGCCTCGCGGTTCATGTAGGCGACCATCAGCACCTGACCGGTGCGGACGTCCTGCGCGATCGCCGGCAGGAGGCCACCCCGCTTGTCGAAATCGGGCTCCGGCATGCGCGGTTCCTAGCACGCGCGGCGGTGCGAAGGCGAGCCGAGAGCGTGCACGTTCGTGAGTGGTCGAGGCTGAGCGCGCAAGCAGCGGACGGGCCCCGGGATGAGGAAAGGTGGGAGGCCGAGCGCGAGAGCGCTCGAGCGGGCCGACGGGGTCTGGGGGCATCGGAGCAGCGGAGCGCGCGCAGCGCGCGAGCAGCGGACGGGCCCCCAGATCAAGAAGGGTGGGAGGCCGAGCGCGAGAGCGCTCGAGCGGGCCGACGGGGGTCTGGGGGCATCGGAGCAGCGCAGCGCGCGAGCAGCGGAGGGGCCCCCGGATAGTTGGACGCCGCCGGGGCGCCTCCGCTAAAGGGGGCGCATGAAGCTCAGCGAGATCGCGCGCGCGCTCGGCGGCGAGTTGCGCGGCGACGGCGGGGTCGAGATCGTCGACGTGGCGCCGATCGAGGATGCGGCGCCGGGGACGCTCACCTTCCTGGCCGACCGCCGGCTGGCGGCCCGCCTCACCACCACGCGAGCCGCCGCCGCGCTCCTGCCGCGCGACGCGCCCGAGGTCTCGCTGCCCTCGGTGCGCGTCGTGCATCCGTACCTCGCCTTCGTGGCGGCGGTCGAGCTGCTCCATCCGCTGCCGCCGCGCCCGGCGCCGCGCATCGACCCCACCGCGGTGATCGCGGCGAGCGCGCGGCTCGGCCCGGGTGCGCTGGTCGGCCCGCACGTCGTGGTCGGCGAGCGCACCGCCATCGGTCGCGACGCCACCTTGCACGCGAACGTCACCATCTACGACGACGTGGCGATCGGCGACGGCTTCACGGCGCACGCCGGCGTCGTCGTGCGCGAGGGGACGCGCATCGGCGACCGCGTCGTGCTGCACGCCGGCGCGGTGATCGGTAGCGACGGGTTCGGCTACCTCCCGCTCCCCGAGGGCATCCGCAAGATCCCGCAGATCGGGACCGTCGTGCTCGAGGACGACGTCGAGGTCGGCGCCAACGCCACCGTCGACCGCGCGGCGCTGGGTGCGACCGTGGTCGGCCGCGGGACGAAGATCGACAACCTGGTCACGGTGGCCCACGGCTGCCGCATCGGCCCCGAGTGCCTGCTCGCGGCCCAGGCCGGGCTGGCAGGCAGCACGACGCTCGGGACGCGCGTCATGCTCGGCGGGCAGGTGGGGCTGGCCGGGCACCAGACGGTCGGGGACGGTGCGCAGGTGGCCGCCAAGTCGGGCGTGCACGGCGACGTCCCGGCAGGGGCGGTGTACGGCGGCTACCCGGCGACCGAGGTGCGGGTGTGGCGGCGGGCGTCCGCCGCGCTGCTCAGGCTCCCCGAGGTGCTCCGCCGCCTGCGCCGCATGGAGCGGGCGCTCGGCCTCGGGGAGGAGCCGCCCGGCGAGGAATGACGAGGGTTTGACGCGGCGGAGCCCGATCGCTACGGTGTTGGGCCTTCTCGTGTGTCCATGAAGATCGCGCTCGACGACATCAAGGCCACGCCGAAGGAGCTCGCGTACACGGAGGGGGTGGAGGAGCTGAACGCGCGCCTCGACCGCGGCGTCCACGACTACCGCGTGCCGCGCGGCCTCGATGTGCAGGCGGAGTACTACCGCGCGGGGCTCGACGTCTTCTTCCACGGCTCGCTCCGCGGCCAGGTGGTCGGCACGTGTGCCCGCTGCCTCGAGGAGTACGCCTTCGGCCTCGATCATCCCTTCGTCTTCGTGCTCGAGCCGCGCTCGGTGGCACCCAGCGAGTCGGCCCGGCTCTCCGCCGAGGACCTCGCGCTCAGCTACTACGAGGGCGAGGAGATCGACCTGACGCCCCTCGTGCACGAGCAGATCATCCTCGCGCTGCCCACCCGCCCGCTGTGCGCGGAGTCCTGCCGCGGCCTCTGCCCGCGCTGCGGCGCGAACCTGAACGCCGGCGCGTGCGGCTGCCCCGCCGCGCCGCCCGATCCACGCCTGGCGGTGCTGCACACGCTGCGCGGGAAGTGACGCGGGGCAGAGGAGGATCCTCGCATGGCGGTACCCAAGCGCCGCACCTCGGCGAGCAAGCGCGACAGGCGGCGCGCGCACGACGCGCTCTCGGCGCCGCACGTGATCGCCTGCCCGCAATGTGGCGAGCCGACCCTGCGCCACCGGGCGTGCCCGCACTGCGGGACGTACCGCGGGCGCAAGGTCGTCGAGACCGAGGAAGGCTGATCCGGGGCGCGGCGCAGCGGGCCACGCGGGCCACGGCCCCGGCGGGCGCCGTCGTGGTGTGCCTGTTCCCCGGCCAGGGCTCGCAGCAGGTCGGTATGGGCCGCGACCTGGCGGTGGAGTTCCCGGTCGCGCGCCGCACCTTCGAAGAGGCCGACGCACGGCTCGGCATGGCGCTCTCCCGCCTGTGCTTCGAGGGCCCGGAGGAGGTGCTGCGGGCGACGGAGAACGCGCAGCCGGCCATCCTGACCGCCAGCGTCGCGGCCTACCGCGTGCTCGTGGAGACGACCGGCCTCGCGCCGGCGGCGGTGGCGGGGCACAGCCTCGGCGAATGGTCGGCCCTGGTCGCCGCCGGGGCGCTCGCGCTCGGCGACGCGGTCGTGGGCGTACGCGAGCGCGGGCGGCTCATGCAGGAGGCGGTGCCGGCGGGCGAGGGCGCCATGGCGGCCATCCTCGGGCTCGAGGCCGAGGCGGTGGCCGCGCTGTGCGCCGAGGCGGCGGCGGGCGACGTGCTGGTGCCGGCGAACCTGAACGGGGGCGGCCAGGTCGTCGTCGCGGGGCACACGCGCGCGGTGGATCGCCTCCTGCCGCTGGCGGCCGCCCAGGGCGCGCGGGTACGGCTCCTCGCCGTCAGCGCGCCGTTCCACTGCCCGCTGATGGAGCCTGCGGCCGGTGGGCTGGCGCGTCATCTGGCCGGGGTTGTCTTTCACCCGCCCCGGCTGCCGGTCGTGACCAGCGTCGAAGCGCGTCCGGTTCGCGACGGGGCGGAGCTGCCCGGGCTGCTCGTCAAGCAGGTGACCGCGCCCGTGCGTTGGGAGGAGACGGTGCGCGCGCTCGCCGCGCTCGGCGCCACGCTCGCCCTCGAGACGGGCCCCGGTCGGGTACTCTCCGGGCTCACCCGGCGGATCGCGCCGTCGCTGGTGAGCATCCCGGCGGGCGACGCGGACGGCATCGCGCTCGCGCGCGAGGCGCTCGCCGCATGAGCGGCACGCTCGCCGGCCAGGTCGCGTTGGTGACGGGCGGCTCGCGCGGCATCGGGCGCGCCATCGCGCTGCGCCTCGCGGCCGCCGCGGCGATGGTGGTGGTCAACTACCGCGAGAACGCCGCCGCGGCCGAGGAGACGGTCGGCCGGATCGCCGCCGCCGGCGGCCGCGCGTCCGCGGCCCGCTTCGACGTCGGCGACGCCGCGGCAGCCCGTGTCGGGGTGCAAAACATCGTTGACGAGCACGGGCGGCTCGATCTCCTGGTCAACAATGCGGGCCTGACCGTGGACGCGCTCCTCCTGCGGCTCAAGGAGGAGGACTGGGAGCGCGTGCTGCGCACCAACTTGACGGGCGTGTTCCACTGTACGAAGGCCGCCGTCCGTGCCATGGTCCGCGCCCGGTACGGGAGGATCGTGAATCTCACCTCGGTGGTGGCGGAGATGGGCAACACGGGGCAGGCGGCGTATGCGGCGGCGAAGGCGGGCGTGATCGGGTTCACGAAGTCGCTGGCGCGCGAGGTGGCGGCGCGCGGCGTCACCGTGAACGCGGTCGCCCCCGGCCTGGTCGAGACGGACATGACGGCGGGGCTCGACGACCAGCAGAGGGCCTTTTACACGAACGTGATTCCCGCGGGCCGCATCGCCACGCCCGAGGAGGTCGCCGCGGCGGTCGCGTTCCTCACCTCCCCGGACGCAGGCTACATCACCGGGCAGGTGCTGCACGTGAACGGCGGCCTCTACATGTGAAGCGCGCCTCGTCGGGCGCGAGAAGGTCAAGGAGGAGTGATGGGATCCAGCGTGGAGCAGAAGGTGAAGGAGATCATCTGCGAGCAGCTCGGCGTGAGCGAGGAGGAAGTCACGCCGCAGGCCTCCTTCATCGAGGATCTCGGCGCGGACTCGCTCGACATCGTGGAGCTGGTGATGGCGCTCGAGGAGGAGTACGACATGGAGATCTCGGACGAGGAGGCGGAGAAGATCCGCACCGTCCAGGACGTCGTCAAGTATATCGAGAGCCACAAGTAGAGATGCGCACCCACCGCCCACACAACCCGGACCGTCCGATGAGGAGGGAGGCCGAGCGCGGAAGCGCCGGGGGGAGCCGCGCGGGCGTTGGTCTGGGGGCATCGGAGCAGCGCAGCGCGCGCGTAGCGCGCGCGAGCAGCGGCCGGGCCCCCGGGTGAGTTCAACGGGCCCCCGGATGAGTTCAATCGTGATCGGCGCCGACCACGGCGGCGTCGAGCTGAAGGACGCTCTCGTCGCCGAGCTGCAGGCGCGCGGCGAGGACGTGCTGGACGTGGGCACCAGCGGCCCGGCCTCGGTCGACTACCCCGACTACGCGCGTGCGGTGGCCGAGCGGGTGTCGCGCGGCGAGGCGGCGCACGGCATCCTCGTCTGCACCAACGGGATCGGCATGAGCATCGCCGCCAACAAGTTCCCCGGCGTGCGGGCCGCGCTGGTGGGCGACGCCACGGCGGCGCGCATGGCGCGCGAGCACATCGACGCCAACGTGCTCGTCTTCGGCGGCGGCATGACGGGGAAGTTCCACGCCCGCGAGCTCCTGCGCATCTTCCTGGAAACGCCCTTCGCGGGCGGGCGGCACCAGCGGCGCGTGGACAAGATCGGCGACATCGAGCACGAGGTCGGACTCAGAGCGGCGAAGGGAGCCCTCAGATGAGCTCGGCCCTCGAGCGCACCGACCCGGCAGTCTTCGCCGCCGTCCAGCGCGAGACGGAGCGGCAGGAGCACAACCTCGAGCTGATCGCCTCGGAGAACGTGGTGAGCGAGGCGGTCCTCGAGGCCCAGGGCTCGATCCTCACCAACAAGTACGCCGAGGGTTACCCGGGCCGGCGCTACTACGGCGGCTGCCAGTTCGTCGACGAAATCGAGCGGCTCGCGATCGCGCGCGCCACGGCGCTCTTCGGCGCCGAGGGCGCCAACGTCCAGCCGCACTCGGGCTCCCAGGCGAACATGTGCGTCTACTTCTCGCAGCTCGAGATGGGCGCCGCCATCCTCTCGATGAACCTCGCCCACGGCGGCCACCTGACGCACGGCAGCCCGGTCAACTTCTCGGGCAGGTATTTCCGCGTCGTGCCCTACGGGGTGCGCGAGTCGGACGGCCGCATCGACCTGGAGCAGGTGCGCGACCTCGCCCGCCGCGAGCGCCCGAAGATGATCGTGGTCGGCCATTCCGCCTACCCGCGCGCCATCGACTTCGCGCCCTTCCGCGCCATCGCCGACGAGGTCGGCGCCACTCTGTTCGCGGACATGGCGCACTTCGCCGGCCTGGTCGCCGCCGGCCTCCACCCCTCGCCCGTGCCGCACGCCGAGTTCGTCACCACCACCACCCACAAGACGCTGCGCGGTCCGCGCGGGGGCATGATCCTCTTCCGCCAGGCCTACGAGAAGACAATCAACTCCTCCGTCTTCCCGGGCAACCAGGGCGGGCCGCTGATGCACGTGATCGCTGCCAAGGCGGTCGCCCTGCACGAGGCCTCGACGCCCGCCTTCCGCGACTACCAGCGGCAGATCGTCGCCAACGCGAAGGCGCTCGCCGCGGGGCTCCTCCGCCGCGGCTTCCGCCTCCTCTCGGGCGGCACCGATAACCACCTCCTGATGCTCGACCTGCGCGGCACCGAGCTGACCGGCAAGCTCGCCGAGGAGACGCTCGACAAGGCGCGCATCACGGTCAACAAGAACGCGGTGCCGAACGACCCGCGGTCCCCCTTCGTCACCAGCGGCGTGCGCATCGGGACGCCGGCGGTGACCTCGCGCGGGATGAAGGAGGCCGAGATGGACGTCGTCGCCGAGTTCGTCCGCCGCGGCCTCGAGCACGTGGGCGACGACGCTGCGCTCGCCCGCCTGGGCGACGAGGTGCGGGAGCTCTGCCGGCGCTTCCCCATCTACCGCCACCGGCTCGTCTAGCTCCGGCATGCGCTGCCCGTTCTGCCACGACCTGGAGAACCGGGTCGTGGACTCGCGCCTCGGTAAGGAGGGGGACGCGATCCGGCGCCGCCGCCACTGCGAGCACTGCGGCCGGCGCTTCACCACCTACGAGCGGGTCGAGGAGTCGCTCCCCATGGTGGTGAAGAAGGACGGCCGGCGCGAGCCCTTCGAGCGCGCGAAGATCGTGAACGGGCTCAAGCGCGCGTGCGAGAAGCGCCCGGTGTCGGTCGACACCATCGAGGCCGTGGCCGACAAGATCGAGCACCAGCTCCAGGAGAGCGGCGAGCGGGAGGTCACCAGCGGCACGATCGGCGAGGCCGTGATGCGGGAACTGCACGCGGTCGACGGGGTCGCGTACGTGCGCTTCGCCTCCGTGTACCGCTCGTTCCGCGACGTGCACGAGTTCATGCGCGAGCTGGAGGATCTGATCGCGGAGCGCCGCCGGAAGCCGCGCCGCCGGACCGCCGCCCGGCGCCGCCGCCGGCGCGCGTCGTGACCGCCGCGGCGGACGCGCGCTTCATGGCGCGCGCCCTCGCGCTGGCGGCCGAGGGCCTCGGGCGCACCTTCCCGAACCCGCCGGTCGGCGCCGTCTTCGTGCGCGGAGGGCGCGTCGTCGGCGAGGGCTTCCACCGCCGCGCCGGGGCGCCGCACGCCGAGATCGAGGCCCTCCGCGCCGCCCGCGGGCGGGTGCGCGGCGCGACGCTCTACGTGAGCCTCGAGCCGTGCACGCACCATGGGCGCACGCCGCCCTGCGTGGACGCGCTGCTCGGCCTCGGCCTTCGGCGCGTCGTCGTCGCCATGGTCGACCCGAACCCCCGCGTCGCCGGGCGCGGCATCGCACGGCTCCGCCGCGCCGGCATCCCGGTGGTGGTCGGGCCGGGTGCGGACGAGGCGCGCCTCCTGACCGCCGGCTATCGCTCGCACGTGCTGCGCGGGCGGCCGCTCGTCACGCTCAAGCTCGCCGCCACGCTCGACGGCCGCATCGCGGCCGCGGGCGGCGACGCCCGCTGGGTCACCGGCCCCGCGGCGCGCCGCCTCGCGCACGCGCTGCGCGACGTCTCGGATGCCGTGCTGGTGGGCGCGGGGACGGTGCGCGCCGACGATCCGCGGCTCACCTGCCGCCTGCCCGGCGGCCACCATCCGGTGCGCATCGTGCTCGCCGGCCCGGCGCTCAGGCTGCCGGCGCGGGCGCGCGTGCTCGAGCGCGGCGGCCCGCCCACCTGGGTGGTCGCGCCGCGTGGCGCGCCGGCAGGGCGCGCGGCGGCGCTCCGCCGGCGCGGCGTCGAGGTGCTCCTCGTGCCCGGGCGGCAGGGGCGGGTGCCCTTCGCGTCGCTCGTGCGGCTCCTCGGCGCGCGCGGCCTCACGTCGCTGCTGATCGAGGGCGGGGGCACGGTGGCGGCGGAGGCCCTGCGTGCGCGCGTCGTCGACCGTCTGGTGCTGTTCGTGGCGCCGGCGCTCCTTGGCGGCGATGCGGTGGCCGCCGTGGGGCCGCTCGCTCTGCGCCGGGCGCGCGACGCCGTGCGGGTCGCCGGCCTCGCCGTGGCACGGGTCGGGCCGGATCTGGTGCTCGAGGGGCGGGTCCGCTGAAGCGTCAGAGACGATCAGGCGGTCCTACGCCGTCGACGGGCGCGAGGACCTGACGGACAGCCTCGGCCGGCCGCTCGGCACGATCCTGCGCGTGCGGGCGCGCTGATGCGCCGTCCGGCGCCCGTCCGCGCCGGCCGGACACGTAGCGCGGGGCGTCACCCGGTACATCGCCCAGAACTGGTCGTTGCCCTGCTGGAGGGCGGGACGGTGGAGGGCCGAGCGCCCCGGGCTGTACTGGCGCTACGCTCCGGCATATGAAGATGCGGGATGCCAACCTGGTTGAGCTGCGCTCCGTGCGGCCCCGGTCCGTTCGCCGGAGCCCCGGGTCGGACATCTTCGTCCTTGACCCGCCCGTTGCTTGGCCTCAGACTTGACGCCGTGCGGACGGCTCCCAGTTGCGTGCCCGGCATCGTCCCCCGGCTCGTCCGGCGGAGGCCGACGCCCCACGCCTCATCGCATGCTTGTGTGCTAGAGAGCTTGCGGGAGGGAGTGCGGTGAACTGGTCATACCTGGGCTTCTGGGCGGCGGGCGGCCTGGCGGGCCTGGTGTCCGGCGTCTTCATACTGCGCGCCCGCCGCGTCCTCACGCCCGCCGCGTTCGGGGCGCTCGTGATCGCGTGGGTCGGCTTCGCCATTGGCGCCAAGTGGCAGCACCGGCTCGAGTACCTGCCGGTCCTCACCGCCTTGTGGATCTCGCCGCAGGAGATCTTCGAGCCGGGGATGCGCCTGCCGCTCGGCCTGGTGACCGGCGCCGTGCTGGCGGGGCTGTGGTGCGTGCTGTTCCGTGCGCCGTGGCGGGAGGTGGGGGATGCGCTCGCCGTTGCCGCCTCGGTGCTCATTCCGATCGGGCGCCTCGGGTGCCTCGCCAATGGCTGCTGCATGGGCGGGGTCTGCCGCCGGTTCGCGCTCTTCTGCATGCGCTTCCCCCCGGAGACCGAAGCCTACGGCGCGCAGCTCCAGCACAACCTGATCTCGCCGGGCGATCTGCTGTCGCTGCCCGCCCACCCCTTGCCGGCCTACTTCGCCGTCGCCTCGCTCCTCACCCTGGCGGTGCTGCTCTGGCTCCTTCGCCGTGGTGCGCCCGCGGGATCCATGCTGGCGACGTTCTGCATCCTGCGCCCACTCACCAAGCTGTCGCTCGAGCCGCTGCGGGCGGTACCCCGCCCCGGCGCGCTGATGCTCGGGATTCCGGCGACCGTGCTCCTCGTGACCTGCACGGTTCTCGGCGTCATGTTCGTTCGCCGCGCCGCGGCCCGCACGGAAAGGCGGGCTCGGCTCGGCCCGAAGGAGGCGGCGTCCACATGACGGTGTCCGAAGGCCGCCCGGGCGGCAGCGCGCCGCCAGAAAGGAGATCGTAAAATCATGTCGTCGTCGATCGGTCGCGGCGGGCAGGACGTGCTCGGCACCAGCATCACCGGCGTGGGTGCCGAGATACCCTCCAGGGTCGTGACCAGTGCCGAGGTCGAGGAGCGGGCTCGGATCGGGCGGTTCGGGTTCGAGCGGGGATGGCTGGAGCGGGTGACCGGCGTGCGCGAGCGGCGGTGGGCCGACCCCGACGTCCACCCGAGCCAGCTTGCGGCCGCCGCCGCGCGCAAGGCGCTGGCCTATGCCGAGGTCGACCCGCTGGCGGTCGACGTGGTCGTCTTCTGCGGCATCACGAAAGACTTCATCGAGCCAGCGACGTGTAACGCCGTCGCCGAGGCGGTAGGCGCGCGCGACGCGCGCGTCTTCGACCTGACGAATGCATGCAACGGGTTCATCGACGGCCTCGACCTGGCGGACTCCCTGATCCGCTCCGGCAAGGCGCGGCGCGTGCTCGTGACCACCGGCGAGCGGGTGTCGGATCACATCGCGTGGCAGTCGCGTACGGTCGAGGAGTTCATGCACACGGTTGCCAGCCTCGTCCTCGGCGACGGAGGGGGGGCGGCACTCGTGGAGGCGGGCGCCGACCCACAGCGCGGGCTCCGCCAGCGAGAGTTCCGGAGCGACCCCGCCCAATGGCGGCTCGCGGTCGCGGGCCGGACGCGGCCGAGCACGCAGGCCTGTGAGATATGCGGGGCCTTGATGGACATGCCGTTCCTGTGCGACGGGCGGAACCTCTTCGCGGTCGGGTTCCAGATGATGCCGCCCACCTTCGCCGCGGCGATGGAGCGCACCGGGTGGCGCTACGAGCAGCTGGACCTCGTCTTCTGCCACGAGGCCTCGAAGCGCTTCGTCGAGAGCGGGATGGCGGACCTCGGCCCCGAGGGGAATCCCGGCCCGAAGATCTGGAGCACGGTCGAGCGCTTCGGCAACACCAGCACGGTGAGCCTGCCCCTGCAGATGTGGGAAGCGCACGTGGCCGGGGCCCTCGTCCCCGGGGCCAAGGTGCTGATGCTCGGCGGCTCCTCCGGGGTCAGCATGGCAGCCGTCACGATGGTCTGGTAGGCGACCCGGCGTGAGCCGCGAGGCCCGGGCGCAGCCTCGACGCGAGATCGAGATGACGCGATCGTCCCCCGTCCGCGTGCTCGCCACGAGCTTCATCGCGGCCGCGCTGGCGGCGGCCGTCGACACGGTACTCACGCTCGGGTCCAATCCCGATCCTGCGCGCGCCTCCCTCCGCCTCGGGCTGGCGGTCTCTCCGCTCCTGACCGAGACGGCCTGGGGGTGTCCGGCCGGCCTGATCGCGGGCTGGCGCTTCGGGGGCGCCGGGGTCGCCGCGGCGGCGGTCATCGCGCCGTGGGCGCTCGGCATCGTCCTCGACGCCTGGCGGGCCGGCCAGACCACCGTCGCCCTGGTGATCGTCGGGATCATCGTCACGCTCGGCGGCATCGCCCTGGGTCGTCTCGCGGTGGACGCCGCCGCGGGGATGGCTCGCGTGCCGGCGGCCCCCCGCCGCCTGGTGTGGACGGCGGCGGTGCTCGCGCTCCTGGCGAGCGCCCTGTCGGTCACCCGTAGCGGGCTTCGCACCTTTGGAGGCGGGACCGGTCCCTGCGCCTCGGGAGCGGCGCCGGCGGGCCCGAACATCCTGCTCGTCTCGGTCGATGCGCTGCGGGCCGACACCGCGCGAAGGATGCGCAGCTACCAGCGCCTGGCCGCGGCCGGCATCGAGTACACGGAGCATTTCACCAGCTCGCCGTGGACGCTCCCCTCGATCGCTTCGCTCATGACCGGTCTGCCCCCCGACCAGCACCGCGCGGGCCTGAGCCTCTCGACCTATGCGCTTCTGGCCAAGACGCCGGTGCCGGCTGGGCTGCCGTCGCTGCCCCGCACGCTCGG
>VBKJ01000082.1 GCA_005879795.1 Deltaproteobacteria bacterium | reverse complement strand
CGTCGAGGTCGAGCTCGAGACGGATGTCGGTCTCCTTGGTCTTCCGCGCCACGCTCGCGCGGCGTCCCCCGGCGCGCGTCGGCGCCCGGCCAGCACGCCCTGCCACTAGCGTCCTCCTCTCCGGTGCGGGGTCGTCGGGCGGTGCGCGGCGGCGGGGCGAGGTCGGGACCCGGCGCTCACGCTCGCGCCGACGCGGATCCCCCTCACGGGCGCAGGGGTGTGCGGCGCGAGAGATCGCTTCGGACCCCGGCCCCGCCCCGCCGCCGGGCCGCGTGGGGACCCCACACCTGCGAGCCGCCGCTCGACCGCGCGCCCGTGCCCATCGAGGCCTTCCAGGCGCGCGAGGCGCAC
The DNA here is from genome assembly GCA_005879795.1 of Deltaproteobacteria bacterium. Taxonomy (NCBI): domain Bacteria; kingdom Pseudomonadati; phylum Myxococcota; class Myxococcia; species Deltaproteobacteria bacterium. Next base: position 4,372 of record VBKJ01000082.1, on the reverse strand, counting down.
CACCGCTGGCCCCAGACGCGCGAGCGTCCGCGGCCCGGCCTCGATCACGCTGGTCCGCTTGACGAAGTCGTAGACCCCGAGCGGCGAGGCGAAGCGCGCCGTGCCGCCCGTCGGCAGGACGTGGTTCGGCCCGGCCAGGTAGTCGCCGAACGCCTCGGGCGCGTCCTGGCCCAGGAAGACCGCGCCCGCGTGCCGCACGCGCGCGAGCCAGCGGCGCGGCGCGCGGACGGCGAGCTCCAGGTGCTCGGGGGCGAGGCGGTTGGCGATCTCGAGCGCGCGGGCGAGCGAGCGCGTCACCACGATGGCGCCGAAGTTGGCGAGCGCGCGCGCCGCGACCGCGCGCCGCGGGAGGCTCGCGAGCTGGCGGTCGAGCGCGGCCGCCACTCGCGCCGCGAGCCGGCGGTCCGGGGTCACGCAGATTGCCGCCGCCAGCGGGTCGTGCTCGGCCTGCGCCAGCATGTCGGCGGCGACCAGCTCGGCGTCGGCCCCGCCGTCGGCCACCACCAGCACCTCGCTCGGCCCCGCGATCGAGTCGATGTCGACCTGGCCGAAGGAGAGGCGCTTCGCGGTGGCCACCCAGACGTTCCCCGGCCCGACGATCTTGTCGACACGCGGTACGCTCTCGGTGCCGTACGCGAGCGCCGCCACCGCCTGCGCGCCACCGATCCGGAAGAGGCTGTCCACGCCGGCCAGGTGGCAGGCGGCGAGGATGATCGGCGCGTCGCCGTCCTTCCCGACCGGCGAGACGGCAATCACCTCGCCGACGCCCGCGACGCGCGCCGGGATGACGGTCATGAGCACGGTCGACGGGTACGCCGCCCGGCCGCCGGGCACGTAGACGCCCACGCGCGCGAGCGGCTCGATGCGCTGGCCGAGGCGCGCTCCGCTCGCGTCGCGGAAGGACCACGAGCGCTCGCGCTGGCGCGCGTGGAAGACGCGGATGCGGCGCGCCGCGAGCTCGAGGTCGCCGCGCACGCGCCCCGGCAGGCTCGAGTACGCCGCCGCCATCGCCTCCTTCGGGACGCGCAGCGCGCCGCGCCGGAGGGTCACGCCGTCGAAGCGGCGCGTGAAGGCGAGGAGCGCGCCGTCACCGGCGCGCCGGACGCGGGCGATGATGCGGCGCACGTCCGCCTCGACCCGCCCGCCAGCGGCCTCGCCGCGGGCGGCGAGCCGCGCCAGGCGCACCCGAGCGCGGGCGCTGTCGGCCGTCACGATGAGCCGCGCCGCCTTCACGCCGCCGCCCGCTCGCGCGCGATGTCGGCGCCGAGCGCCGAGAGCTTCGCCTCGACGTGCTCGTAGCCACGGTCCAGGTGGTAGACGCGCGACACGCGCGTCGTGCCGCGGGCCGCCAGCCCGGCCAGCACGAGGCAGACGCTGGCGCGCAGATCGGTCGCCATCACGGGCGCGCCCGAGAGCGACTGCGGCCCGCGCACGATGGCGTGGTTGCCGTCCACGTGGATGTCGGCACCCATGCGCACCAGCTCCTGCGCGTGCAGGAAGCGGTTCTCGAAGATCGTCTCGGTGAGCGTGCTGGTGCCGGTGGCGCGCGTCATGAGGGTCATGAACTGCGCCTGGAGGTCGGTCGGGAAGCCGGGATAGGGCATGGTCTTCACGTCGACGGCGGCGAGCTTGCCGTTGCCCTCGACGCGAATGCCGCTCTCGCGCTCGCGCACCGCCACACCCGCCTCGCCGAGCTTGGCGAGGAACGCCTCGAGATGATCGGCGGGCGCCCCGGTCACCTGCACCGCGCCGCCGGTCACCGCCGCCGCGACCATGAAGGTACCTGCCTCGATGCGATCCGGGATGACGGCGTGCTCGCCGCCGCCCAGCTCGGGGCACCCCTCGATCGTCACCTCCGAGGTGCCCGCGCCCCGGACGCCGGCCCCCATGCGCGCGAGCGCGCGCGCCAGGCAGATGTTCTCCGGCTCGCGCGCCGCGTTCTCGAGCACGGTCGTCCCCTCAGCGAGCGCGGCGGCCATCATGAGCTGCTGCGTCGCCCCCACCGAGGGGAAGTCGAGCACGATCTTCGCGCCGCGGAGACGGTCCGCCTCGGCCTCCACGTAGCCCTCGCTGATGCGGAGCCGCGCCCCGAGCTTCTGGAGGCCGCTCAGGTGGAGGTCGACGGGTCGCGCGCCGATGGCGCAGCCGCCCGGGGTCGAGACGCGGGCGTGGCCGAAGCGGGCGAGGAGCGGCCCCAGCACGAGGAAGGAGGCGCGCATCGTCTTCACCAGCTCGTAGGGCGCCTCGGTGCACGCGACGGCGCCCGGCTCGACCGCCACCTCGTGCCCGTCGGCGCTCTGCGTGACGCGCGCGCCCAGGTGCTCGAGCACCTGGATCGCGGTGCGCACGTCGGCCAGCGCGGGCACGTTCCGCACCACCGAGCGCTCGCGCGTGAGCAGGGTCGCGAAGAGGAGCGGCAGCGCCGCGTTCTTGGACCCGCTCACCATCACCTCGCCCTCGAGCTCGGCGCCCCCCCGGATCACGATCGTGTCCATCCGCCCCCTCCCCAGCACACGGCGAGCACGCGCTCGATGCCGGCGTGATCGCGGACCACCTCGACGCGGACGAAGCCGCTCGTGTCTAACTCCGCTGGGGGCCCGTCCGGTGCTCGCGCGCTGCGCGCGCTGCGTACAAACGCCCGCGCGGCTCGCGCCGCGCGCCCCAGACCCCGTCGGCCAGCTTGGCGCCTCTCGGCGCCGGCCTCCTCCGCCAGGCGCCGCACGGCGGCCGCCTGCCCCGCCCCCACCTCCACCACGAGCCAGCCGCCCGGCGCGAGCACGCGCGGTGCCTCGGCCATCAGGCGGCCGAGCGCCGCAAGCCCGTCCGGCCCCGCCGCGAGCGCCACACGCGGCTCGTGGTCGCGCACCTCCGGCGCGAGCCCGCCGAGCTCCGCGTCGGCCACGTAGGGCGGGTTCGCGGCCACCAGGTCGAAGGCCGCGGTGCGAAAGGGCGCGAGAAGGTCGCCGCAGACCAGCGCCACGCCCGGCGCCTGCCGGGCGAGGTTCGCGCGCGCCACGGCGAGCGCATCGGTATCGACGTCGCTCGCCCACACCCGTGCGGCGGGCAGCTCGCGCGCGAGCGCGGCCGCGATCGCCCCGCTGCCGGTGCCGACGTCGAGGACGCGCCGCCCCGCGGGCGCCAGGCGGAGCGCCGTTTCCACCACCAGCTCGGTCTCCGGCCGCGGGACGAGGACGCGGCGATCCACCGCGAGCGGGAGCGACCAGAACTCGCGCTCGCCGAGGATGTAGTGGAGCGGCTCGCGCCCCGCTCGGCGGCCGACGAGCGCGGCGAAGTCCCGGGCCGCCGTCTCGGGCAGCGGGCGCCGCGCCCCGACGACCAGGCCGGCGCGCGTCGTGTCGAGCGCGCGCGCGAGCAGGACCTCGGCGTCCGCGCGCGGCTCCGGCACGCCGGCCGCCGCCAGGCGAGCGATCGCCGCCGCGAGCGCGTCGCCCAGCGTCACGAACGCCGCCGCCGCGCCCATCAGCCCGCCGCCGCCAGCGCCTCGGCCTGCTGGCGCACGACGAGCGCGTCCACGATCGGGTCGATGTCGCCGTCGAGCACGCGGTCGAGGGTGTGGAGGGTCAGGTTGACACGGTGGTCGGTCACCCGGCTCTGCGGGAAGTTGTAGGTGCGGATCTTCTCCGAGCGGTCGCCAGAGCCGACCATCGCCTTGCGATTGGCGGCGATCTCGCTCTGCTGCTCGCTGCGCGCGCGCTCGAGGAGCCGGGCGCGCAGGATCTTGAGCGCCTTCGACTTGTTCTTGTGCTGCGACTTCTCGTCCTGGCAGGTGACGACGAGCCCGGTCGGCAGGTGCGTCACGCGCACGGCGGAGTCGGTCGTGTTGACGCTCTGCCCGCCCGGGCCCGAGGAGCGGTACACGTCGATGCGGAGGTCCTTGTCGGCCAGCTCCACCTCGACATCCTCGGCCTCGGGCAGCACCGCGACGGTCACCGCCGAGGTGTGGATGCGCCCCTGCGTCTCGGTCACCGGCACGCGCTGCACGCGGTGCACCCCGCCCTCGAATTTCAGGCGGCTGAAGGCGCCCTTCCCCTGCACGAGCGCGATCACCTCCTTGAAGCCACCGAGGCCGGTCGGGCTCGAGGACAGCACCTCGACGCGCCAGCCGTGCCGCTCGGCGTAGCGCGAGTACATGCGGAAGAGCTCGGCGGCGAAGAGGCTCGCCTCGTCGCCGCCGGTGCCGGCCCGGATTTCGAGCACGGTGTTGCGCTCGTCGTTGGGGTCCTTGGGGAGGAGGAGGTGCTTGAGCGTCGCGTCGAGTGCGGCCAGGCGCGCCTCGAGCGCGGGCAGCTCGCTGCGCGCCAGCTCGCGCAGCTCGGCGTCTCTCTCGCGCAGGACCTCACGATGCTCGTCG
>VBKJ01000081.1 GCA_005879795.1 Deltaproteobacteria bacterium | reverse complement strand
CCCGAGAACCCGCCGCCGCTACGGGACTGTCCGCCGCTTCCGCCCTCGCGCGGCTTCGCCTCGCTGACGTTGATCTGCCGGCCGGCGACGTCGCGGCCGTTCAGACTCGAGATGGCCTTGCCGGCCTCGCTCGCCGAGCTCATCTCGACGAAGCCGAAGCCACGCGAGCGACCGGTATCGCGGTCCGTGACCACGGTCGCCGACTCACACGTCCCCATTTCGGAGAACAGAGTCTCGAGGTCCGCGCTCGTGGTGTCAAAGGATAGGTTCCCGACGAATATCTTCTTGCCCATAGCATTCTCCTGCCCCCTACGGGGCGACTCTTGATTTTGTCGCAGTTGCCTGAGCGAGAAGCCGAGATCGTCGGAGGGAAGCGACGGAGGGGATCGCGCGCAAACAAGAGGACGGAACCCCTTATCGTCTCATTCCGTCCGCTGCGCAACCCTCGGATCCTCGACGATGGGGGCTCCGAGTCTTAAGTCGGGCGAGCGCCACGCCCACGGACGACGGCGCACCGATGGCCAGCTCGGCTCGCCGGAAGCGCGACCACCGTGACTTCCACGGTGTCCCCAATCGACACGATCTGCCGCGGATGGGACACGACGAGATGCGCCCCTGTGCGCCGGGGTTCAGCGGTCACCGCTGCGGCGAATACCGCTGCCCGAAGTGTGGCCTGGAATCGTGGTTCGGCGATTCTTGCCGCCCCCGGCTGCGTCGGTGGGCCGAGGGCCCTCGTCGAGGATCTCGATCTCCCCGGCGTCGACGAGCTGCTTGAGCCGCGCATGCTCGACGGCGTTCGAGGAAATTTGTCCGGTCTTTCCAGGGCCGAGATGTAGGGTCTTACCGCCGGGCAACGGGACGCTCAGGGGCCGCTGAGTCTTGTTGCTGACGGTCTTCATCGCTGCCTCCCTGTCTGGACTATCTCTTGCCCTTGGGTGGAATCGGCTGGCTTTGGTTGTCCTGCTTGGACTTCGCCGCGGCCACGCCCTCTGCCTTGGCGGCGTCCTTCTGCTTCTGGCCGCGCTGTTTCGACTTGGGTGACTTGTCGCCCATGGATGCCTCCGTTCGATGGCGGAAGCCATCTGTACGACGATTGCAGTCGCCGCGTCAAAGAACGACCGAGGTCGATCCAGTGAGAGCCGTGGTCGGGTCAGCCGAGCACGACGCGCACCCGGTGCGTCGCGCCGTCGTCAGCGAGCGCGATCGCCGCGCCGCCCGCAAGCGGCGCGCCGTCGAGCTCGACGCGCGATATCCCACGCGTCACGCCGCCGGGGTTCTCGACCGTGATCTCGTAGTTGGCCGAGTGGTGGCGGAAGCGGATCTCGAAGCCGCGCCAGGCGCGTGGGATGCACGGGTCGAGGTGAAGCGCGCCGCCCCGGACGCGGAAGCCCAGGATCCACTCGATGCCGGCGCGATGCATCCAGCCGGCGGAGCCCGTGTACCAGGTCCAGCCGCCACGGCCCACGTGCGGTGGTTCGGCGTAGACATCGGCCGCCGCCACATAGGGCTCCACCTTGTAGCGGTGGACGCCGGCGCGCGTGCTGGTGTGGTTGATGGGGTTCAGGATCGCGAACAGCTCGCCCGCCTTGTCGCCGTCGCCGAGCGCCGCGAACGCGAGCACGGCCCAGAGGGCCGCGTGCGTGTATTGGCCGCCGTTCTCGCGCACGCCCGGGAGGTAGCCACGCACGTAGCCCGGATCACGCGGCGGGTGATCGAAGGGCGGCGTGAAGAGCAGAACCAGGCCGTCGCCGCGGCGCACCAGGTATTCCTCGACCGCCGCCATGGCGCGGGCCGCGCGGCTGCGGTCGGCGGCGCCCGAGATCACCCCCCACGACTGCGCGATCGAGTCGATGCGGCACTCCTCGTTGGTGACCGAGCCGAGCGGCGTGCCGTCGTCGAAGTAGGCGCGCCGGTACCAGTCACCGTCCCAGCCCTCCCTCTCGAGCGCCGCCTGGAGCGCGGTCACGTGCCGGCGCCAGGCGTTGGCGCGCTGGTGCTCGCCGCGCAGCTCGGCAAGGCGAGCGAACTCCCGGAGGGTGGTGTGCAGGAACCAGCCGAGCCAGACGCTCTCGCCCATGCCCGCCTGCCCGACGCGGTTCATGCCGTCGTTCCAGTCGCCGGTGCCCATTAGGGGAAGCCCGTGGCTCCCGACGAGCAAGCTGCGGTCGAGCGCCCGAGCGCAGTGCTCGAAGAAGGTGGCCCGCTCGCGCGCCAGGCCGGGCTCGAAGTACGCCTCCCCCTGGCCGGCGGCGAGGGCGGGCCCTTGGAGGAAGGGGACGACCTCGTCGAGCAGGCCGAGGTCGTCCGTCGCGTCGAGGTAATGGATGGTCGCGTAGGGCAGCCAGACGACGTCATCGGAGATGCGCGTGCGCGTGCCGCGGCCCGACGGCGGATGCCACCAGTGCTGCACGTCTCCCTCGACGAACTGGCGGCTGGCGGCGCGCAGCAGGTGCTCGCGCGCCACCTCGCGCTTCGAGACCGCGAGCGCCATCACGTCCTGGAGTTGATCGCGGAAGCCGTAGGCGCCGCCGGCCTGGTAGAACGCCGAGCGCGCCCAGACGCGGCAGGCGAGCGTCTGGTAAAGGAGCCAGCGGTTGAGGAGCACGTCCATCGACCGGTCGGGGGTCTTCACCTGCACGGCGCCGAGGATGTCGTCCCAGCGCGTGGTGACGGCGTGCAGGATGGCGTCGAGGTCGGCCGTTCGGTAGCGCGTGACGAGCGTGCGCGCCTCCTCGGCGGTGGCCGCCTGTCCGAGGAGGAAGACGACGGTCGCGTGGCCCCCGGGGGGCAGCTCGACCGTCGCCTGGAGCGCACCGCACGGGTCGAGGCCGGCCCCGACCCTGCGGGAGAGCGGGCGGCCGCGCTCGAGGGCTGCGGGGTGATCGAGGGTGCCGTTGCGGCCGAGGAACTCCGTGCGATCACCGGTCCACGCGGTCTGCCGCCCGCCGAGGTCGGCGAACGCGACACGGCCCGCGAACTCGGGGTTCCACGGGTTCCGCGCCAGCAGCGCGCCGCTGCCGGCGTCGAGCTCGGTGACCAGGTGTGGCGCCGAGGTGCTGCGGGAGACGCTCAGCACCCACTCGACGTACGCCGTGACCGAGAGCCGCCGCGGGCGGCCGGAGCGGTTCTCGATAGTCAGCCGTGACACCTTGACCGGGTCTTCGGGCGGGACGAACTGGAGCAGGTCGAGCATGATTCCGTGCGAGGTGTGCTCGAAGTGGCTGTAGCCCTGGCCGTGCCGGACGACGTAGGGCCACGCCTCCTCGCGGATCGGGAGGACGGTCGGGCCCCAGAGCTCGCCGCTCTCCTCGTCGCGGATGTAGAGCGTCTCGCCCGGCGGATCGCTCACTGGATCGTTCGACCACGGCGTGAGCTGGTTCTCGCGGCTGTTGACCGACCAGGTGTAGCCGCTGCCGGACTCGGAGACCTGGAAGCCGAAGCTCGGGTTCGCCACCACGTTGACCCACGGTGCCGGCGTCCACTGCCCCTCACCCAGGACCGTGACGTACTCGCGGCCGTCTGCCGCGAAGCCGCCGAGGCCGTTGAAAAACTCGAGATCCGGCCGCGGCGGCGCCGCCTCGGGCGCAGGCCGGGCGTTGGCACGCCGCATGGCCGGCATTGACGCCGCGGCCTCCGTGGGCTCCACGCGCGCCACCTGCTCGGAGAGCGTGCCGTGGCGACTGAGCAGCACGATCCGTGCGGCACTCTGCACCACGAGTCGATCGGCGGGCGAGAGCCGGTCCCCGCGCAGGATGAACACCGCCCCGTGCGGCCGGTGCTCCTCGTGCCCGAGCTTCGACTGGCTCAACCGGACGAGGGCCTCCAGCGCCGCCTGGAGGTCCTGGGCGTAGGAGGCGCCCTGCTCATTCACGATCACGAGGTCGACGGCGACCTGCTTCAGCCGCCAGTACTCGTGCGCGCGCAGGAGCTGACGGACGATCTCCTGGTCGTCGGCGTCGTCGATCCGCACCAGCACGATCGGCACGTCGCCGGAGATGCCGTGCGGCCAGAGGGCCGACGGGCCGCCGCTGGCACGGCGCAGCACCTCGGGCGAGGGCCGCAGCGACGGGTCCGCGTAGAGGATGCGGTTGCCGAGGCGCTGGAAGAGGTGGGCCTCGTCGGGCTCGATGCCGAGGTGGCGGAGCTGGACCTGGGCCTGGGTGCGGGCGAGCGTGACCACGCGCTCGAAGGTCGCCGGATCGCGGTACTTGTCGGCGAGGGCGACGATGGCCTCCCGCGTGGCGGCCACCACGGTGGAGAACGTGACGCGCGCGCTGGCGCCGGCCGCGAGCCGGATGCGCGGCCGCAGGCTGAAGATCGGGTCGAGCACGGGGCCCGCGGTGTTGGAAAGCGGGCGGCCGTCGATCACCGACATGGGCGTGCGGATGCTGCGCCCGCGGCCGAGGAACCGGGCCCGGTCGGTCTCGTACTGGATGCCACCCACCGTGTGCTGGTCGACCGCCACGACGTGCGCTGCCCAGACCGGCGGATCCTCGGGGGACCGCGGGCGGCGGGTGGCGAGGAGGGTGTTCCCCACCGGGTCGGCTTCGGTGTGCACGAAGAGGTTCGAGAACACGGGATGGGCCGCGTCGGCCGCCGGCGGCGCGAGCACGACCTCGGCGTACGAGGTCAGCTCGATCTGGCGGGTCCGCCCGCCGAGGTTCGTGATGGTCACCCGACGTACCTCCGCGTCGTCCTCGGGCGACACCACCACCTCGAGCGTCGTCGCGA
>VBKJ01000080.1 GCA_005879795.1 Deltaproteobacteria bacterium | reverse complement strand
CGGCTGAAGTACGGGATCTGGTGGAACCAGACGAGGAGGAGGAGCCCGTCGCCGTCGCGCAGCACGACCTCGAGGACGCGCCGGCCGCGGCGGCCCGCGCGCGCCTCGCGGACGCAAGCGACCTCGCCCACCGCCGTCGCCTCCTCGCCGACGTGGAGCTGGCCGAGCGGCCGGAGCGCGCGCCGGTCCTCGTAGCGGAACGGGAGGTGGTAGAGGAGGTCCTCGACGGTCGCGAGGCCGAAGCGCGCCAGCTCGGCAGCGCGCTGGGGGCCGATGCCCCGCACCGCCTGCGCGGGCTGGGCGAGCGCGGCGAGCGCCGGACCGACCGGGGCCGGCGACGGCCGGTACTCGCTCCACGGCGGTGGCGCCGCCGCCGCTTCGCGCAGCGTCGGCAGGAGCGCGTGCGCGCGGCGCAGCAGCCGCTCCTGGTCGCGCGCCGAGCCCTCGCGGAGCGCGGCGAGGATGCGCTCCAGCTCGGCGAGCGGCGCCGCGGCGCCGGGCGGCCCGCTCGCCCGCGCGCGCGCCAGGCGCTCGGCGAGCGCCGGAAGGGGAAGGCGGGTCTGGTCGAGGCGCCGGAAGTCGTCCGCCGCCAAGTACTCGAGCGGCGGCGCGAGCGCCCGGAGCAGCTCGGCGAGCGGCGCCGCGGCCGGCGTCATGCGCGCCGGTGGTGCTCCTGCAGCGGGCGCACCGTGAACGGCCCGCGGCGCATGAGGTCGATGCCCTCGGCGGCGGCCGCCGCGGCGGCGAGCGTCGTGAAGTACGGCACCCGGCACTCGAGCGCGGTGCGGCGGATGTGGAACGCGTCGCGCTGCGAGTCCGCCCCCGCCGGCGTGTTGACGACGAGCGCCACCTCGCCGCGGCGGAGCGCGTCGACGATGTGCGGGCCGCCGTCGGAGACCTTGTTCACGACCTCGACCGTGAGCCCGGCGGCGCGCAGGTGCCCTGCGGTGCCGCGCGTGGCGAGCAGCGTGAAGCGCGCGCGCGCCAGCCGGCACGCGACGGGGACGACCGCCGCGTAGTCGGCCTGCGGAACGGAGATGAAGGCGCGCCCGCCGGCGGGGAGGATCGTCGACGCCGCGATCTGCGCCTTCGCGAAGGCCGCGCCGAAGCTGCCGTCGATCCCCATCACCTCGCCCGTCGACTTCATCTCCGGTCCGAGCACGGTATCGACGCCCGGGAACTTGATGAACGGGAAGACCGCCTCCTTGACGTTCACGTGCGCCGGCACGATCTCCCGGGTGAAGCCCTGCGCGGCGAGCGAGCGGCCTACCATGCAGCGCGCGGCCACCTTGGCGAGCGGCACGCCGATCGCCTTGCTGACGAACGGCACGGTGCGGCTGGCGCGCGGGTTCACCTCCAGCACGTAGACGACGCGCGCCTTGACGGCGAACTGCACGTTCATGAGCCCGACCACGGCGAGCTCGCGCGCGAGCGCCACCGTCTGGCGGCGGATCTCCGCCTGCACCTCGGCATCGAGCGTGTACGGCGGGAGCGAGCAGGCGCTGTCGCCCGAGTGCACGCCCGCGCGCTCGATGTGCTCCATGATGCCGCCGATCACGACCTCGGTGCCGTCGCTGACGGCGTCCACGTCCACCTCGACCGCGTCCTCGAGGAACTGGTCGATGAGCACCGGGTGCGCCGGCGAGACGCGTACCGCGACCTGCATGTAGCGCGCGAGGCTCTCGCGGTCGTAGACGATCTCCATGGCGCGGCCGCCGAGCACGTAGGACGGGCGCACGAGGAGCGGGTAGCCAATCGCGGCGGCCACCCGCACCGCCTCCTCGGCCGAGCGCGCCACGCCGTTCGGGGGGCGCCGGAGATCGAGCTTCCCCAGGACCTCCTCGAAGCGCTCGCGGTCCTCGGCGCGGTCGATCGAGTCGGGCGTGGTACCGATGATCGGCACGCCGGCGCGCTCGAGCGGCACGGCGAGACGGAGCGGCGTCTGGCCGCCGAACTGCACGACTACGCCGTCGGGTCGCTCGCGGCGGATGAGCGCCAGGGCGTCCTCGAGCGTGAGCGGCTCGAAGTAGAGCTTGTCCGAGGTGTCGTAGTCGGTGCTCACGGTCTCGGGGTTGCAGTTGACCATGATGGTCTCGAAGCCGTCCTCGCGCAGCGCCAGGGCCGCGTGGACGCAGCAGTAGTCGAACTCGATCCCCTGCCCGATCCGGTTCGGCCCGCCCCCCAGGATGACGATCTTCTTCTTCCGGTGCTCCGCCTTCGCCTCGTCGTCGCCCTCCTCGTAGGTCGAGTAGAGGTAGGGGGTGTGCGCCTCGAACTCGGCGCCGCAGGTGTCGACGGTCTTGTAGACGGGCTCGATGCCGGCGGCCTCGCGCCGGGCGCGCACCGCGTCCTCGGTCGTGCCGACGAGCGCGGCCAGGCGCACGTCGGCGAAGCCCTGCTGCTTGAGCGCGCGGAGCCGCTCGGGCGCGAGCGCCTTCGCCGCCGCGAGGGCGCGCTCCTCGGCGATGATCTCGTCGATGTGGCGGAGGAACCACGGGTCGATGGCCGTCAGCGCCGCCACGTCCTCCACCGTCATGCCGCGCCGGAAGGCCTCGCCGAGGTACCACAGGCGCTCGGCGTTGGGCACGCGCAGGCGCTCGCGCACCTCGCCCTCGCGCGGCTCGAAGCCGTGGCTCCCGATCTCGAGCGAGCGCATCGCCTTCTGCAGCGACTCCTTGAAGGTGCGGCCGATGGCCATCGCCTCGCCCACGGACTTCATCTGCGGCCCGAGGACGTCGGTCGCCTGCGGGAACTTCTCGAACGTGAAGCGGGGGATCTTGGTGACCACGTAGTCAATGGTGGGCTCGAAGCAGGCCGGCGTCTCGCGCGTGATGTCGTTCGGGATCTCGTCGAGCGTGTAGCCGACGGCGAGCTTGGCGGCGATCTTCGCGATCGGGAAGCCGGTCGCCTTGGAGGCGAGCGCCGAGCTGCGCGAGACGCGGGGGTTCATCTCGATGACGACCAGCCGCCCCGTCGTGGGATGCACCGCGAACTGGATGTTCGACCCGCCCGTGTCGACGCCGATCGCCCGGATGCAGGCGACCGCCGCGTCGCGCATGATCTGGTACTCCTTGTCGGTGAGCGTCTGCGCGGGCGCCACGGTGATCGAGTCGCCGGTGTGCACGCCCATCGGGTCGAAGTTCTCGATCGAGCACACGATGACGACGTTGTCCCGCCCGTCGCGCATCACCTCGAGCTCGAACTCCTTCCAGCCCGCGATCGACTCCTCGACCAGGATCTCGTGGACGGGCGAGGCCTCGAGGCCCCACGCCACGTTGGCGCGGAACTCCTCGTCGGTGGTCGCGAAGCTTCCGCCGGTGCCGCCGAGCGTGCGCGAGGGGCGAATGATGAGCGGGAGGCCGAGGTCGCGGCGGATCGCCTCCGCCTCGGCGATGCTCCGCGCGTAGCCGCTGCGGGGGAGGTCGAGGCCGATCGAGGCCATCGTCTCCTTGAACAGGTCGCGGTCCTCGGCGCGGCGGATGGCGTCGACCTTGGCGCCGATGAGCTCGACTTTGTGGCGTGCGAGCACGCCGGCCGCGGCGAGGTCGAGCGCGAGGTTGAGTCCCGTCTGCCCGCCGATGGTTGGGAGGAGCGCGTCGGGCTTCTCCGCGGCGATGATGCGGTCGAGCACCTCGACCGTCATCGGCTCGATATAGGTGCGGTCGGCGAACTCCGGATCCGTCATGATGGTCGCCGGGTTCGAGTTGACGAGGATGACGCGATAGCCTTCCTCGCGGAGGGCCTTGCAGGCCTGGGTGCCGGAGTAGTCGAACTCGCACGCCTGGCCGATGACGATCGGGCCGGAGCCGATGAGGAGGATCGAGCGGATGTCGGTGCGGCGGGGCATCAGTGATCGGTCTCCGAGTCGGATCGCCTGATGACCGCCGCCAGCTCGTGCGCGAGACCTTGAACGAGCAGGGTTTCGTATCCGCCGGGCGCTCTGGCAACCGCCTGGCGGGCCGCGTCCACCGCTTCGGTGTAATGCCCCTCGCCCGGCAGCACGGTTCGCACCCTCAAGGTCACCTAATCCCGCGCGCCCCCGCGTCGGCGGCGTAATCGATCGCAGCCTTGATGTCCTCGCGCGTGAGCCGCGGATAGGCATCCAGGAGATCTGCCTCGGTCGCGCCCTCTGCCAGCTTCCGCAAGAGCAGCTCGACGGCGATCCGAGTCCCCCGGACCACCGGTTTCCCCATCATCACCTTCGGGTCCATCTCGATGCGATCTGTAGCGGTCATGGTCGCGCCTGGCCGTCTCCTTCACATTGACCACTGGCCGCCGTCCGCTGGAGCTCCGACTTGATCGGCGGCGCTACCCCGGAACTGCTTGTGCGACCACGTTGCCGGACCTCCGAGAAACCGTGCGCTTCCAGCAGGGCGACAGCTTCCCGAGGCTTGAGGACGGGGACGCCTCCCACCGTCAGGCGACCTGGATGGTCCGCACATCGATGAACTCGGACTCGAGGTTCGGCTCGCCGTCCTCGAGAAGCATCTCGATGACTTCGCGCAGGTTCTGCTGAAGTTCATCGATGTCGGCGCCCTGCGTGTGGGCGCCGGGCCATCCCGGTACGTACCCGACGAGCACTCCGGTCTCTGGGTCACGCTCAACGACGAACTTGAAGGTCCTCATCGTCCGCTCCTCCGCGTTGGACACGAACCATAGACCTCGCACCGACCCCGCGCCACCCTGCGGCTCAACGACCGGGCGTTGAGCCCGCCGCTCACCAACGATCGCATGAAGCTCGCGCGTCCTCTCTGTACACTACGTGCCCCGGATCGCTCCCGATTTCACACAGAGTGAGGTCAGTCGGCGCACAGGTGCGTGACGCGATCTCGATCAACTCTTCCGAGAACATGTTGATGCCGTTGGGCTCCGTCTAACACCTCGCTATCCCGTGTCCCGCTCCATCATCTCCACGAACCGCCGAAACAGATACCGCGCATCGTGCGGCCCGGGCGACGCCTCCGGATGGTACTGCACCGAGAAGGTCGGCTGCCCCTTCACCGCGAGGCCCTCGCAGGTGTGGTCGTTCAAGTTGATGTGCGTGATCTCCGCCCGCCCGCGCAGCGACTCCACGTCCACCGCAAACCCATGGTTCTGCGCCGTGATCTCCACCTTCCCCGTCGTCAGGTCCTTCACCGGCTGGTTCCCACCGTGGTGGCCGAACTTGAGCTTGAACGTCTTCCCGCCCAGCGCGAGGCCCATGATCTGGTGCCCCAAGCAGATGCCGAAGACGGGCACGTTGCCGACGAGCTGCGCCACGCGCTCGGGCGCGCCCGCGACCGCGTCGGGGTCGCCGGGGCCGTTGGAGAGGAAGACGCCGTCGGGGCGCATCGCCAGCACCTCAGCGGCGCTCGTGTACGCGGGCACGACCTGCACGCGGCAGCCCGTCCCGACCAGGTTCCGCAGGATGTTCCACTTGATGCCGAAGTCGTAGGCCACGACGTCGAACACCTTCCCGCGCCGCTGCTCCGCCGCCTGCTCCGCGGTCGTGTAGCCCAGACCCAGCCGCCACGGGCCCTGCGTCCACTCGTAGGGCTCCTTGCACGTCACCTCGCGCACCAGGTCGCGGCCGACGAGGCCGGGCGAGTCCTTCGCGCGGCGCACGAGCCGCTCCGGGTTCAGATCGACGCTCGACAGCACGGCCTCCTGCGAGCCGTGATCGCGGAGGTGGCGCACCAGCGCGCGCGTGTCGATACCCTCGATCGCGGGAATCCCGTGCCGTGCGAGGTAGGCGCCGAGCGATTCCTCCGCCCGCCACGACGACGGCGCCTCGCGGTACTCGCGCACCACGAAGCCGCGCACGTAGGGGCGGCGCGACTCGACGTCCTCGCGGTTCACGCCGACGTTGCCGATCTCCGGGTACGTCATGGCGACCAGCTGCCCCTCGTAGGACGGGTCGGTCAGGATCTCCTGGTAGCCCGTCATGCTGGTGTTGAAGACGAGCTCGCCCACCGCCTCGCCCGTCGCGCCGAAGGCGCGCCCGCGGAAGATCGTGCCGTCGGCGAGCGCCAGCAGCGCCGGCCGCTCCTTCACGACGCGCTCCGCAGCGCCGGCGCCGTCGCGGGCCGCTCGCCGTGCACGAGCCGGCCGCCGACCAGGACGGCGACCGCGCGGCCCGTCATGTCCCAGCCCTCGAAGGGTGTGTTGCGGCCCTTCGAGCGGAACGCGCGCGCCTCGACCCGCCAGCGGCGCTCGGGATCGACGAGCGTCAGGTCGGCCGCCGCGCCCGGGGCGAGCGTGCCGGCCGGGAGGCCCAGGATGCGTGCGGGGCCGACCGTCATGCGCGCCACCAGCGTGGGCAGGTCGAGGACACCTTCCGCGACCAGGCGGAGCGCCAGCGGCACCGCCGTCTCGAGACCGACGACGCCGTTCGCGGCGAGGTCGAACTCGACCTCCTTCTCGTCGTGGTGATGCGGCGCATGGTCGGTGGCGATCGCGTCGATGGTGCCGTCGGCGAGCGCGGCGCGGAGGGCCGCCACGTCCGCGCGCGTGCGCAGCGGCGGCGCCATCTTGGCGTTCGTGCCGTAGCCCTCGACCGCCTCCTCGGTGAGGAAGAGATGGTGCGGGGTCACCTCGGCCGTGACCGGCAGGCCCTGGGCCTTCGCCTCGCGGAGGAGCGCGACCGCGCCCCTGGTGCTCACGTGTGCGACGTGCAGGCGCCCGCCCGTGAGGCGCGCGAGCGCCAGGTCGCGCGCGATCATCACCTCCTCGGCGGCGGCCGGGATGCCGCGGAGACCCAGGCGCAGCGCGGTCACGCCCTCGTTCATGGCGCCGCCGGCCGCGAGGTGCGGCTCCTCCTCGTGCGCGATCACCGGGAGGCCGAACATCGAGCTGTACTCGAGCGCGCGGCGCATGAGCTCGGCGTCCACGACCGGGCGGCCGTCGTCGGAGACGGCGACGATGCCGGCGCGGTGCATCTCGCCGATCTCGGCCAGGCGCTCGCCCTTCAAGCCCTGCGAGAGCGCGCCGATGGGGTAGACGCGAGCGCCCTGCGCAATCCGCGCGCGGTCCAGGATGTACTGCGTGACCGCGGCGCTGTCGTTCACGGGCTCCGTGTTCGCCATGCAGGCGAGCGAGGCGAAGCCGCCCGCGAGCGCCGCCGCCACGCCGGTCTGGATGGTCTCCTTGTACTCGTAGCCCGGCTCGCGGAGATGCACGTGCATGTCGACCAGGCCGGGCAGCACGAGGAGCCCGCGCGCGTCGAGCACCGGGGCGTCGCCGGCGGCGAGCGTCCCCGGCGCGCCGGTCGCGGCGATCTTCTCACCGTCCACCAGCACGTCGCCCGCGGCTGCGCGGCCCGCGACCGGGTCGACCACCGTGCCGCCGGCGACGAGCAGCCGGCTCACACACGCCCCCCGGTCCGCCGCCGCATCGGCTCGAGCGTGGGCTCGGCCTCGCTCGCGCTCGCGTCCTCGGCCTTGCTCCGGGCGACCAGCAGGTAGAGGAGCGCCATCCGCACCGCGACCCCGTTCGTCACCTGGTCCATGATGACCGAGTACGGCCCGTCGGCGACCGCGCTCGCGATCTCGAGGCCGCGGTTGACCGGCCCGGGATGGAGGATGATGACGTGCGGCCGGGCGAGCCGGACCGCGTCTTCGGTCAGGCAGAAGTAGTGCGAGTACTCGTCGACGGTCGGGAAGAAGTTCGCGCCCTGCCGCTCGCGCTGGATGCGGAGCATCATGATCACGTCGGCGTCGCGCACGCCGTCCGCCAGGCTGTGGTGCAGCTCGGCGCCGAAGGCGGCGAGCTGGCGCGGCACGAGCGTCGGCGGGCCGACCAGGCGGACGGTCGCGCCGAGCGTGCGGAGCGCGTGCAGGTTCGAGCGCGCCACGCGGCTGTGGAGCACGTCGCCCACGATCGCGACCGTGAGCCCGGCGAGTCGGCCATGACGCTCCCGGATCGTCAGCAGGTCGAGCAGCGCCTGCGTCGGGTGCTCGTGGCAGCCGTCGCCGGCGTTCAGGATGGGGCACGAGACGTGGCGCGCGAGGAGATGGCAGGCCCCCGAGGAGGGGTGGCGGACGACGATCGCGTCGGGCCGCATGGCCTCGAGGTTGCGCGCCGTGTCGGCGAGCGTCTCGCCCTTCGACATGCTCGAGCTCGCGGCGCTGATGTTGATGGTGTCGGCCGAGAGCCGCTTGGCCGCGATCTCGAACGAGGTCCGCGTGCGCGTGCTCGTCTCGTAGAAGAGGTTGATGACCGTCTTCCCGCGCAGCGTCGGCACCTTCTTGATGTCGCGCTCCGAGATCTCCTTGAAGGAGCCGGCGGTGTCGAGGATGGTCGTGATCTCGTCCGCCGCGACTCCCTCCAGCCCGAGCAGGTGACGCTGCGTGAACCCCATGACCGCCCTCCTCAGCTCTCGATCACGACCTCGTCCACGCCGTCCGCCTCGGCGAGCCGGACCTGCACCTGCTCGCGGCGGGAGGTGGGGAGGTTCTTGCCCACGTAGTCCGCACGGATGGGAAGCTCGCGATGGCCCCGGTCGACCAGCACCGCGAGCTGGATGGACTGGGGCCGGCCGAAGTCGACCAGCGCGTCCATCGCGGCACGCACCGTCCGGCCGGTGAAGAGCACGTCGTCGACGAGCAGGATGCGGCGGCCATCGACGGGGAACGGGATGTCGGTCCCCTGCACGATCGGGTTCTGGACGCCGCGATCCAGATCGTCGCGGTAGAGCGTGATGTCGACCACGCCGAAGGGCGGCGGCGCGCCGCCCTCGATCTCGCCGATCGTCTTGCGGATGCGCTCGGCTAGGTGCACGCCGCGCGAGCGGATGCCGATCAGCGCCAGCTCCTCGGTGCCCTTGTTGCGCTCGAGGATCTCATGCGCGATGCGGACGAGCGCGCGCTGGATGGCGAGCGCGTCCATCACCGGGCGGGCACCGTTGAGGGTCACCGGCGGGCTCCCGATATGAAAACGCCTCCACAGCCGGAACGGGAGGCGTGAGGCGAGCGCCGAAGATGGGCGAACGTCATGCGGAACCTTTCCTGACCTCGCTGGGTCAAGTTAAAAGGCCTGCGGTCTCTATCCGGGGATGCTCAAGCGTTCCTACGCGCCAGCGACCGGGCTGTCAAGCTCGGGGGAGACTTTGCCGCTGAGCGAAGCGTTGCGCCTCTACTTCGTCGTCTTCGTAATGCGGTCTCCGAACGTGTGGATCCGGAAGCACGCTGCGTCGTGGATCCTGGACAGCCGACCACTCGCCTGGACGCCCGTCCCGCGCCTCGTGGGCGACTCGCACGCTTCCGCCGGACGCCGCCGCCGTGGCATCGCCCTTGCTTTCGGTCTGGGCATGGGAACGATCATGTCGTCGTTTGCGCCCGCGGTGTTGCGCGCAGTAGGCGGTCTTCGCGCGCGCCTCGGGCGCGCGAGGCGGCGGAGTCTGATGCCGCGTCTGCTCGCCAGGCGAGTGCCCCGCCGGGCGCCGAGCGTGATTGGTGCCTGCGCGGTCTGCGGCGTCAAGTTCGCCGCCTCGCGCAAGCACCGCGCCGAGGTGGCACGGGTGCTGCGCGTGCACGAGACCATCTGCCCCGGCGGGCACCGCTCCGGCGAGGTCGCGACTCCCTTCGAGTAGGCGAGCGGGCCACCGCGCCCGGCCCGCTCCTACAGCTCCCAGCGCGGGTAGTAGGGCCGATCGCCGAGCGCCTTCACCTCGGCCCAGAACTCCGGGCCACCCGACTTCCCGGGCTCCTCCAGGTGCCAGGTCTGGCGCTTGAAGTTCCAGCTCTCGGGGCGGAGCTTCTTCGCCTCCGCGAACGCTGCTTGCGCGGCCTCCGCCCTGCCCTGCTCGTGGAGGAACGTGCCCAGCCGGAAGTGGGCCGCGGCGCGCGCGTGCTCCGCGTTCGGCCCCGCCATGCGCGCGCGGACCTGCTCGGGCGTGAGCGCCCAGCGGCTCCCGGGGCCGTTCGCCACCCAGTCGCGCACGGCGTCCAGGTAGCGGTCGCGCATGCGCGCGTACTCCTTCATCATCGCCTTGAAGTCGAAACCGGGGTCCATCATGCCGCGGAAGTACTCGCCCGCGAAGCCCGGGTCGTTCGGGCGCACGATGCGGCCCTCCTCGTCGATCCAGGCGTTCGAGGGGACGTTCACCCAGTCGTAGAGCTCGGCGACGACGTGGCGCGTGTCGATGAGGCTCGGGTGCGTCGGCTTTGCCGCCTCGATCCACTGGCGGACGTCATGCGCGCCGCCCGCGTCCATGGCGACGGTGATGACGGTGAAGCTCCGGGGCGCGAGCTCCTCGTAGAGCGCCTGCCAGACCGGCAGGTCCATGCGGCACCCTCACCAGGAGGCCCAGGAGTTGAGGAGCACCTTGCCGCCCCGGAACTGGGAGAGGCTGTGGAGGCGGCCGTCGAGGTCGGGGAGCGTGAAGTCGGGCGCGACGAGCGAGCGCCGGGTCGCGTCCCGCAACTCGCCGGGAGGCCCGAACACCCAGACGCTCCCCTCCGCGTCGTGGGCGATCGGCTGGCCGCGGTGGCGGGCGAGCGCGGCGAGGTTGACCGCGGCGTCGGTGCGCACGAACTCGGCCCTGCGCGCGGGCGGGACGGGCACGCAGAGCGGGCCGCGGCAGAGGCCCTCGGGTTTCAGCGTCCAGCCCAGGCGCCCGAGGGCGGGCGGCGCAAGCCAGAGGTCCTCGCCCCGCGCCTCGGCCGCGACGGGGGCGACCGCATCCTCAAAGATGACCGTGGTGGGCATGCGACGCCTATAGCGCGGGCCGCCTCAGCTCTGCTAGGCCTCCCCCAATGGAGATCTCCGAGACCACGCCCCCGGAGGCGTACGCAACGCTCACGGCAACCCCCGGCGCCGTCTACCTCGACGTGCGCACCGAAGCGGAGTTCGAGGCCGGCCACCCGGCCGGCGCGCGCAGCGTTCCGGTGGTGTTCTTCGATCCCGCGACGCGCCGACCAGTGCCGAACCCCGACTTCGTCGCGACCGTCGAGCGCACCATCCCGC
>VBKJ01000079.1 GCA_005879795.1 Deltaproteobacteria bacterium | reverse complement strand
CTCGACAGCAGGGACTTCTGAGTCGTTTTGGTGCGCGGCGCGGGCGCGGGGTGCCCCGCGCCCTGCCGGTCGGGGTGGCTTCACTCTGCTGGAGGCGTTGGTGGCGTTGGCGGTGAGTGCCCTCGTCCTGGTGGCCCTCTACGGAGCGGTCGTGCGGGCGGGGGTGGTGCGCGAACGCGCGGGGCGGAGCGCGGAGCGTCTCACGAAGGCGCGTATGCTGCTCCTTCGCATCGCGGGAGAGGTCGAGGGGGCGGTTCGGCCGGGGGCGCCTGGCGCGCCGGAGCGGTTCATCGTGGTCGCGCCGGCCGATGGCGGGCCGCCGTGGTGGGAGCTGCGGCTCGCGACCGCCGCGAGTGACGACGTCCGCCTGCTCGCCTACCGCGTGGAGGCCCCTGCAGCCGGGCCGGGTGTGCTGGTGCGGCGCGAGGGCGGGCGCTTCGCGCCGCCCGACGCGCCCGAGCCGGCGGGGACGCCCGCCCTGGCCGGCGTGCGCACGTTCCGCGTGCGCTGCTTCGACGGCAGCGAGTGGAAGGCCGCGTGGACGCTCCCCGCGCTGCCGCGCGTGGTCGAGCTGGCGGTCGGGGTGGACGACGGCGCGGGCGGTGCCCTGGAGCTGACGACGGCGGTCGCGCTGCCGCTCGCGGGCGCGTCGTGATGCGGCTCCTCGGGCTGGAGGTCACGGCGCACGAGGTGCGCGTGGCGCGCGGCGAGCGGAGCTTCGGCACGCTGCGCCTGACCGCGCTCGAGCGCCGGCCGCTCACAGGCCCGGCGGCGCTGCCGGGGGTGCTCGCGGAGATCGCCGGGGCGCGTGCCGACGTCGTGCTCACGGCGCTCCCCGCGTCCGCCGCCACCCACCGGTTCCTCACCTTGCCCTTCCGCGACCGCGGGCGTCTCACCCGCAGCGCCCCGCTCGAGCTGCTGGGGCAGCTCCCGCTCGACCCGGCGGGCCTTGCCGTCGCATGCGAGCCGCTCGGGCCCGCGCCCGGCGGGACGGCCGTGCTCGCCGCCGCCGTCCGGCAGGGCGAGCTGGAAGCGCACGTGGCGCTGCTCGCCGGCGCCGGGCTCGCGCCCGCACGCGTCGACCTGGCGCCGTTGCCGGCCTGGAACCTCCTGCCCTCGAGCGGCGACGACCAGGCCCTGGTGGTCGCCGACGGCGCCGCGAGCGCGCTCGCCCTCCGGCGCGGCGGGCGGCTCGCCGGGCTGCGGGCGCTCGGCGCCTCGGCGCGGGAGCCGGCGGCGCTCGCGGCCGAGGTGCGGTGGTCGCTCGCGGCGCTCGGCGGCCGGGCGGCGACGATCGTCGTCGCCGGCGCGGATGCCGACTCGTCGCTCGCGCGGGCGCTCGGCGCCGCCACCGGGGCGCGCGTCGTGCCGCTTGCGGACGCCGCGCGTCTCGTCCCGCCGCACGGCGCGGACGAGATCGCCGCGTGCGCGGTCGCCGCCGGCCTGGTCGCCGGCGCAGGGCGCGCGGCGCGCGTCGGCCTGGCGCTCGGCGGCACGGAGCCGGCGGGCCACGGCTCCCTCCGCCGGGCCGTGGCGCTCGGCTGCCTCGGGCTCGCCCTGGGTGCGTTCGACGTGGGCCTCGCGCACCAGCGCCTCGCGCGCCGCGACGCGGCGCTGACGCGCGCCGTCGCCGCCGAGGCCGCCGCCGTGCTTCCCGGCGTGCGCCTGGTCGCGCCGCGGGCCGAGCTGGACGCCGCCGTCGCGGCCGCCGCACGGCGCGCGGTGCGGCTCGGGGGCGAGACGGGCCCGCTGGAGGTGCTGCGCGAGCTCTCGGCGCGCGTGCCGGCGGCGCTCCGCCTCGACCTGGACGAGCTCGCCGTCGAGCGCGACGGCATCCGTCTCCACGGCCGCGCGGAGAGCTTCGATGCGGTCGACGCGCTCCGCCGCGCGCTCGCCGCGTCGCCCCTCCTGGCCGACGTCGCCGCCGACGAGACGCGCACCACGGTCGACGGCCGCCGGGTCGAGTTCCGGCTGCGCGCGGCGCGGAAGCCGGCGCTGGGAGCCAGCTCGTGAGGCGCCTCGCCGCCTGGCTCGCCGCGCTCTCGGCGCGGGAGCGGACGCTCGTCGCGGCGGCGGCCACCGCGGCCGCCCTCGCCCTCGTCGCGCGCGGCGCGCTCGCCGTGCGCGACGACCTGGCGACGCTCGGCGCGCGTGTCGCCGGGCACGAGCGCGAGCTGGCCGCCGTGCGGCGCGCCGCAGCCGCGCTCCGCCGCGGCGCGCCGGCCGCCAGCGGCGCGGCCGACGCGCCGGCGCTGCTCGCGCGCCTGGAAGCCGCCGCCGCCGACGCCGTCGGGCGCGAGCGGATCGCCAACATGACGCCCGCCGCCGGCCCGGTCGCGGACGGGCTCGCCGAGGAGCGCGTGACGCTCGGCCTGCGTGGCGCCTCGCTCGGCGACACGGTGCGCCTCCTCCACCGGCTCGAGACGGCGGACCCGCCGCTCCACGCCGTGCGCCTCGAGCTGCGCAAGCACCCCGATGACCCCGGGCACTTCGACGCCACGGTCGAGGTGGCCGAGCTCCACGCTGCGCCGTGAGGCTCGCCCGCATCCTGGTCGCGGGCGCGATCTTCGCCGGTGTCGTCGCGCTCACCTTCCCGACCGACGCGCTCGTGCGCTGGGCGCTGGCACGCGCGCTCCCGCCCGGCGGCCCGCGCCTGGAAATCGACCACGCGACGCTCCGGCCCTGGGGGGTCAGGCTCGCACCGGCTACCCTCCGCGACGCCGAGGGCTACCGGCTCGCGGTCGCCGACTGGCTCGTCGCGCGCCCGTCCCTGCTGGGCTTCATCGACGATCCGGCGGGACGCCCCTGGCGCGTGACCGGGGCTGCGTATGGCGGCACGTTCACCGCGGTGGTCGACCGCCGGGTGACTCTCCTCGAGTGGCACGACCTCGACCTCGCGCGCATGCCGACGCTCAAGGTCGGCGGCGAGCGCGTCGGCGGCGCGACCGAGGGTGCGGCGACGCTGGAGGCCACATCTGCCGGGGGCAGGCTCGACGTGCGCGGCATGACGTGGCCGACCGCGGCGCGTTTCCTCGTCGGCCCCGAGGCGGTGCCGATCGACGCCACCGTGGGGTGGGACCTCGCCGGCGGGCGGCTCCTACTGACTGGCATCACCGCCCACGGCGCCGGCGTCGAGGCGAAGGGCGCGGGGTCGGTGCGGCTCGCGAGCCCGCTCGGGCGGAGCGCGCTCGACGTTCACCTGACGCTCGCGCCGGGCCCCGACACGTCCCCGGGCCTGCGGCGGTTGATCGCCGACCTGCCGGCGTCGGCCGACGGTACCGACGCGCGCCGCGTCGCCCTCACCGGGACGATCGATGCGCCCCGCTTCGAGGCAGCACCGTGAGGCGGCGCCGCGGCATCACCCTCCTCGAGGTGCTGGTGGCGCTCGTCATCCTCGCCGTCGGCGTGACCGCGCTCCAGCGCCTCCTCGCGCGGAGCGTCGCGACCGTGACGGCCGACGGGCGGACGACCCGCGCCATGCTGCTCGCGCAGGCGCTCCTCGCCGAGGCGGAGGTGCAGCCGCCCGAGCCGGGCCGGAGCGACGGCGTGCGGCCCGGCGGCCTCCGCTTCGAGCGCGAGGTCCGGCGCACGCTGCACCCGGCGCTGCGCGAGGTGCGCGTGCGCGTCTACCCGGAGGCGGGCGGGACGGCCTGCGAGGTGATGGAGATGATCCGTGTGCCGCCGGCGTGAGAGCGGCCTGGCGCTCGTGGCCGCGGTCACGGCGCTCGCGCTGATGAGCGTGCTGGCGCTCGGCCTGGCGGAGACGAGCGCGCTCGACGAGCGCCTCGCCGAGAAGTCGCTCGCCGCGCTCCAGGCGCAGGCCCTCGCGCGCTCCGGCGTCGCCGTCGCGGCCGTCGTGCTCGCCGAGACGGGCGCTGCCGGGACGCCCGACACGCTCCGCGCGCCGTGGGCGGTCGGCGTGGGCCGCCAGCCGCTCGGCGCCGGCTGGGTCGAGGTGCACGTCGAGGACGAGGCCCGCCGCCTCGACCTCAACGCGCCGGAGCTGGCGGACGCGGTGCCCCGGCTGCTCACGCTCCTCGGCCTCGATCCCCGCCTGGCCGACGCGCTCGCCGACTGGACCGACGCCGACGACACGCCGCGCCCGCATGGCGCCGAGCGGGAGTGGTATCTGGCGCAGGCGCCGCCGCTCGTGCCGCGGAACGCGCCGTTCGCCAGCGTGGGGGAGCTGGCGCTCGTGCGTGGGATCGATGCCGCGGCGCTGGCGCGGCTCAGGCCCTTCGTGGCCGTCGCCGACGAGCATGCGGTCAATCCCAACACAGCCTCGCGCGAGGTGCTGCTCGCGGTGGTGCAGGACGTGGCGGCGGTCGATCGGCTCCTCGCCGAGCGCGCGCGACGGCCGCTCGCGGGCGAGGACAGCGCGGCGCTGCTCCCCGACGCCCCCGACGCCGTCCGCCTCGTTCTCACGCCGCGCGGGCAGCACTACACGGTGCGGGCCGTGGGCGGCGTCGGGGCGGTCCGTCGGGCCGTCGAGGCGACGCTCTCGGCGCCGGCGGGGGTGGAGCCGGAGATCGTGGCGTGGCGGGCCGTCGAGAGGTAGCAGCGGGAACGGCCTCACGCCGCGAGCCGCTGCTTGACGGCGCTGCTCCGTTAGGCCTGAAGGGAAGTCGATGAGGCGGAGGACGTCCTCCGGATGGTGGGTCGCTGCGCTCGCGCTCGTCGCTCTCGGCGTCGGCGCCTATGTCCTGTTCCTGCGCGGGCAGCCGGAGGTCAGTCCACCCGCGCCCGAGGCTGTCTCTCCCGTCCCGGTGCCGGGCACCGCGGTCGCACCGACCAGCCCGGAGCCGACCACGACGCCGCCGGAGAGCGTGCCCGGGACGACGCTGCCGCCGCTCGCCGAGAGCGACGCGGTGGTGCGAGAGCTGGCGGGGGGCCTCTCCTCGGATCCCGGGCTGTCCCGCTGGCTCTCCGTCGACCGGCTGATCCAGCGCTTCGTTGCCGCGGTCGACAACATCGCGGAGGGGACGAGCCCGCGCCCTCACCTGCTCTTCCTGGCTCCCGAAGCGACCTTCCAGACCGTCACGCGCAACGGACGCCCGTACGTCGATCCCAGGAGCTACCAGCGGTACGACGCCGTCGCCGACGTCGTCGCCTCGCTCGATGCACAACGCTCCGTCGCGCGGTACCGCCAGCTCCAGCCGCTGTGCGAGGACGCCTGGCGTGAGCTCGGGCATCCCGGCCGCTTCGACGATGCGCTGGCGAAGACCATCCACGCGCTCCTCGTCACACCCGTCGTCGACGGCGACATCGAGCTTCACCCCAAGGTCGTCTCCTACGCCTTCGCCGATCCCCGGCTGGAGGCGCTGAGCGCGGCCCAGAAGCATTTCCTCCGCATGGGGCCACGCAACGTGCGGCTGATCCAGGGCCAGGTGCGTGCCCTGGCGGCGGCGCTCGGCGTGCCGGAGAGCGAACCCCGCCCGTGAACCCGACCGCTACCTCCGCCCGAACATCCCGTTCACCTCGGCGTGCGAGAGCGTGTCGCGGAGGAAGCCCTGGTAGGTCCCCTGGCGCAGCAGCTCCTCGGCGATGCGCCGCGTGAGCGCCAGGGTCGCCCGCATCGGCCCGGCCCCGACGCTCACGCGCGCCACGCCGAGGCGCTCCAGCTCCTTCACCGGCGGCACGCCGGCGAAGGCCATGACGTTGAGCGGGCGGTGGACGGCGCCCACGACGCGCGCGATCGCCTCGGGGTCGGCCAGGCCGGGTGCGAAGAGCCCGTCGGCGCTCGCGGCCTCGTAGGTCTGGAGGCGGCCGATGGCGTCGGCCAGCTGCTCCGCCGGGCCGCCCTTGCCGCGCAGGAAGGCGTCGGTGCGCGCGTTCACGAAGAAGTCCAGCTCGCGCGCGGCGGGGAGCGCGCGGATGGCGGCGATCTTCTCGACCAGGCCACGCGGCTCCTGCATGCCGTCCTCGATGTTGATGCCGACCGCGCCCGCGTCGATGATCGCCTGCACGTTGGCGGCGACACCCGCCGGGCTCTCCGCGTAGCCGCGCTCGAAGTCGACGCTCACCGGGATCGCGACCGTGGCGGTGATGCGGCGGACGGCGCCGACCACCAGCTCGCACGGGATGCGCTCGCCGTCCGGGTAACCGAGCGACGCCGCGAGCCCGCTGCTGGTGGTGGCGATCGCGGGCGCGCCCGCCAGCTCGAAGATGCGCGCGCTGGCCGCGTCCCAGGCGTTGGGGAGGACGAGGATCCGCCCGCCGTGGTGGAGCGCATGGAAGGCGCGGGCGCGATCCTTCTGGGCCGTCGTCATGGGAGGCTCCTTTGCTCGAGAGCGCCGGCGCGCTCGTGCCCGAGCAGCCAGCGCTTGCGCTCGATTCCACCCGCGTAGCCGGTGAGTCGCCCGTCGGCGCCGATCACGCGGTGGCACGGCACGACGATGCCGACGGGATTGGCGCCGTTCGCCGCGCCCACCGCACGCACCGCGGCGGAGGCACCGATGCGATGCGCGAGCGCCTGGTACGAGATCGTCTCGCCCGGCGGGATGCGCCGCAGCGCGGCCCACACCCGGCGCTGGAACGGCGTGCCGCCGGGATCGACCGCGATGGCGTCGAGCGCGCCCAGGTCGCCGCCGAAGTAGGCAGCGAGGCGGCTCGGCACCCCGGCCGGATCCGCGTCGCGCCGGAGCTCGACCTCTCCGAAGCGCCTGACGAGGCGCCCGCGCCGCTCGGGCCAGCGCTCCGCGAACTCGAGCGCCACGAGCGCGCCATCGCGCACCGCCAGCACGATCAAGCCGATGGGCGAGCGGAACTCGGTCACCTCGAGCGTCATGTGCCCTCCTCGCCGGCCAGGCCGGCCCAGAGATGCATCGCGGCGTAGGCGCGCCACGGGCGCCACGCCTCGGCCAGCTCGGCCACGCGCGCCGGCTCGAGCGGCGCCGCCCCGTGGCCGAGCGCGCGGCGGAGCCCCAGGTCGGCCGCCGGGAAGGCGTCGGGCTCGTCCAGGGCGCGCATCGCGATGTAGTGCGCCGTCCAGGCGCCGATGCCGGGGACGGCGGCGAGACGCCCGACGGCATCCTCGAGCCCGCGCGACGCCTCGAGCACGAGCTCGCCGCGGGCGACGCCGCCGGCGAGCGCGCGGATGGTCGCGGCCCGGGCACGCGGGAGGCCGAGCGGGGCGAGGTCCGCGTCCGCGAGCACGGCGGGGCGCGGGAAGAGATGCGTGAGGCCGTCCTCCGGCGGGTCGAGCGGCGTGCCGAAGGTGCGCACGAGCCGTCCGGCGAGCGTCGTCGCGCCCCGCACCGTCACCTGCTGGCCGAGGACGGCGCGCACCGCGAGCTCGAAGGCGTCCCACGCCCCCGGCACGCGGAGCCCGGGCCGGCGCGCGACGAGCGGCGCGAGCTCCGGGCTCCGCGCGAGGTGGCCCCCGATCAGCCCGGGGTCGGCGTCGAGGTCGAAGAGGCGCCGCGCGCGCTCCACCACCTGGAGCAGGCGCTCGTGGCGCCCGAGGCGGACACGCATCAGAAGATGCGGCTCGGCCGCAGCCGCGCGCACCTCGATCGTGCCGGTATCGCCGCCGATCGCGATCGTCCGCCGGTAGACGCCCGCCGCGACCGCCTCGACGCCCGGCGTCGCGCGCAGCGCGACAAACCCGAGCAGCGCCGGCCAGTCGAGCGGCGGCCGGAAGGCGAGCTGGACGGAGTCCCGGATGCTCTGGGTCATGGTCATGCGCTCTCCGTACATCGTGCCTTCGACGCCGTCTGGCAAGCGGCGGACATGGTCGTCTCCCGCACGCGGAAGAGCGCGCGCGGCTCCCGGCCGGCGATCACGAGCGCCCGCACCGGGTGAAAGCGCGCCGCGAGACCGTCCGCCGCGCCGCGCACCGCGTCGCTCACCAGGATCTCGCCGCCGAGCGCGCGCTCCGCGATGCGCGCGGCCACGTTCACCTCGTGGCCGATGAGATCGCCCGCGCGCGAGCGCGCCGCGCCGGCGTGGATGCCGATGCGGAGACGCACGCCCCGCGCCGCCTGCTGCATCTCGAGCGCGGCGCGGAGCGCCGCGGCGGGTGACGCGAACGCGGCCATCAGCCCATCACCGAGGCGTTTCAGGATGCGGCCCGAGTGCCGGCGGATGGCCGGCAGGACCGCTCGGTCGTGCCGCTGGACCAGGCGTGCCGCGGCCCGGTCCCCGCGCGTGGCGGCGTAAGCCGTGAAGCCAGCGATGTCGGTGAACATCACCGTGAGCGGGCGTCGCCGCGCCGCGCGCACCGGAAAGAGGCCGGCCAGCCACTCGATGCCGGCCACGGGGTCGATCGAGGCATCCATCGTCCATCTCCTCCCCCGGTACCAACACCCGAGCGGCGTGAAACGTGAAATGGCGGTGCGGGATGGCCGCCCTGGATTTCACGCTCCGCCCGGGCGGCGTGTTACAGAGGCGAGCATGAGCCGTGTTACACAGGCGAGCATGAGCCCGCGCCCCGTCTCGCTCGCCGAGCTGACCGAGCGCCACCGGGGCGAGATCGTGGGCTACCTCGCGCGCCTGCTCGGCGACCATCAGGAGGCCGAGGACGCATGCCAGGAGGCCTTCATGCGCGCCCATCGCGCCTTCGGCCGGCTCGCGCCGGACGCCAACTCCCGCGCCTGGCTGTACCGCATCGCGACAAACACCGGGCTCAACGCCGCTCGCCGCCGCTCGCACCGGGCGGCGCGTAGGGCCGACGTACACCCCGACGCCCTCCCCGCCGACGCCGGGCCGTCGCTCGAGCGGCGCGAGGAGCTCCGCGCCGTCCGGCGCGCGGTCGAGGCGCTCCCGCCGCGGCAACGGGCCGCGCTCATGCTGCGGCAGTTCCAGGATCTCGGCTACGCCGAGATCGCCGCCACGCTCGGCGGCAACGAGGACGCTGCGCGCGCCAACGTGTACCAGGCGCTCAAGAAGCTGCGCGCCGCGCTTGGACGAGGTGTACGATGACCAGGCATGACGACGAGCTGATCGCGCTGCTGCTCGGCGATCGGCGGCGCTCGCCGGCGCTCGGGCGCTGGCTCGGAACGCTCGAGGGGCGGCGCGAGCTCGGCGCCTACCGCCGGACGCTCGAGGCACTCCAGCAGCTGTACGGGGACGCCGGCGCCGCGCCGCGGCGCACGGTCTATTACTGCGCCATGTCGACCCCGATCGGCCGCGTGTTCGTGGCGGCGAGCGAGGCGGGGCTGGTGCGTGTCTCGTTCCGGCAGAGCGAGGCGTCCTTCGTGGCGGAGCTCCGGCAGCGGCTCGCCGCCGACGTGATCCGCTCGCCGGCGCGCACCGCGGACATCGTCCACCAGCTGCGCGCCTACTTCGCGGGCGAACGGCGGAGCTTCGACGTGCGCCTCGACCTCCGCCACACCACATCCTTCCAGCGCCGCGTGCTCATGGCCGCCGCGCGCGTGCCGGCAGGCCAGGTGGTGTCCTACGGCGAGATCGCGCGCCGTATCGGGGACCCGCGCGGGAGCCGAGCGGTCGGGCAGGCGCTCCGCCGCAACCCCGTCCCGATCGTCATTCCCTGCCATCGCGTGGTCGCGGCCGGCGGGCGGATCGGCGGGTACACGGGCGGGCTCACGATCAAGCGGAAGCTCCTCCGCCTGGAGGGCGCGGTCGCCGCGGCGGGCTGACGGCGCGGGTGCAGCCCCCCCGCTGCGGGCCCCGCATGCCGCTCCGTGCGCCGGCGGCCGCCCGCGCCGGATTCCCGGGCCACGGCGCCGGCCCCCGCGATGGCACGCCTGTTGCCTTCCCCGCCTGACGGACGCATGGTCTACTCCGCGATGGCAAGGGTCGTCCGCTGGCGGGGAGCCGGGCAGCCGGCTCGCGCGGCAGCCGCCCCCGGTGCGACACGGGAGCCGTTCGCGGCCCGCCTTCACTTCGTGCCGCGCACGCTCCGCCGGCCGCACGCCTGGCTCGTGCGCGTGCTGCGCGGCTACTTCGAGCGCGCTCCGGGTTGGGTCCTCCTCACCACACGAGGCCGCCGGACCGGCCTCCCCCGCGAGGTGCTCCTCCCGTGCGAGCGCACGGCGGACGCCGTCATCGTGATCTCCACCTACCACTGGCGCTCCGACTGGATCCGCAACCTGCGCGCGGACCCGCGCGTCTCCGTCACGTGCGCCGGCTGGACCATCCCCGCGCGGGCCGAGATCGTCGAGGACCCGGCGGCCAAGCGGGCGATCATCGGCAAGTACCCCTTCTTCCCGGCGGCGCCGTTCGTCGTCGTGCACGCCGTCCTGCGCACCGTCCTGCGCCCGCTCCTGGTCCTCTGCCTGCGGCGCTGGGTCGCGCCGCGGCCGATGGTCGTCATGCGGCGGGGAGAGTGACGCCATGTTCTGCTTCCCCTTCGGCCCCTTCGGCCACTTCCACCGTCGCTTCCGGCGGTCCCTCGAGGACGAGCAGGGTTGCGGCATGACCTGGCACGACGACTGGCACCGCCGCTGGGCCGAGCGGCTCCAGCGGCAGGCCGAGCGGCGCGCTCGCCACTTCGCGCGGCACGCCGAGCACCAGGCGCGCCGCTTCGCCCGCGAGGCCGGGCGCTGGGCGCGCGGCGACGAGGACGAGAAGCCGCTCCCGCCCGAGGAGGAGGCGCTCCGCCGCGCCCGCCGCCGCGCCGCCGCCGAGGCCGGCTTCTACGCCCACCTGGTCAGCTACCTGAGCGTCATCGCCTTCCTCGCGCTCATCAACCTCTTCACCTCGCCCTGGTACCCGTGGTTCCTCTGGCCCGCGTTCGGCTGGGGCATCGGCCTCTTCTCGCACTACATGGCCGTGTTCGGCTCGCGCGCCTTGAAGGAGCGCTTCTTCGACCCGGCGGT
>VBKJ01000078.1 GCA_005879795.1 Deltaproteobacteria bacterium | reverse complement strand
CGTCCCCATGATCGACGTCGAGGCCGCCGTCGCCGAGGCGCGCCGCTGCGTGCGCGAGCTCGGCTTCCGCGGCGTCTTCATCCGCCCGAACCCCTACGGCGGCCGCCACTTCGACGACCGCCGGTACGACCCCTTCTGGAAGGCGGCGGCCGAGCTCGGCATCCCCGTCGGCTTCCACCCGCTCGCGATGTGGGACATGCCGGGGGCGACGCTCGGCTTCGACTTCCCCGACATCAGCTACGCCGCCGCGGCGGGCTTCCCCATCGACTCGATGGTGACGCTCACGCACCTCGTCTTCTCGGGCGTGCTCGAGCGCTTCCGCGACCTCCAGGTGATCGTGCTCGAGTCGAGCGGCGGTTGGATCCAGAGCTGGCTCGAGCGTCTCGACCACCACATGCGGCTCCTGCCGAGCCTGCGCCCGGGCGTGAAGCGCGGCGCGCTCGAGCAATTCCATGACCAGGTGTGGGTAAGCTTCGACCCCGACGAGAAGACGCTCCCCGCCATGGTCCAGCTCCTGGGCGACGACCGCTTCGTGTGGGCGTCGGACTACCCGCACTTCGACGCCACCTTCCCGGGCGCGACGGCGGAGCTGCGCGAGGTCATCGCGGCGCTGCCGGCCGAGAACCGGCGCCGCATCCTGGGCGAGAACGCGCGCCGGCTGTACGGCCTCTAGGGTTTCGGAGCCACGACCTAGTTAGCCGCCATGATGTTCCTCACCTACACCTCGAGCTCGCACGACTACGTCCATCGCACGCTCGGCCTGCCGCGCTGGCCGAACGAGGTATTGCTCGCGCTGACCGAGCTGCTGGGTCTGCGCAGCGGGCACGCCTTCCGGATCACGCACCTGCACCACCACCGCCGCTTCCCGCACGAGGACGACGTCGAGGCGTACCGAGCGGCGCAGGGATTCTGGCGCGCGCTCGCGACCGCCCCCGGCCATCAGGCGCGGCTCTTCCTCTGGGCGTGGCGCCGCGGCGGTCCCGACGAGCGCCGGTGGATGGCGATCGAAGCGGGCGCCATCCTCGGCATCGCGGCGGTGGCGGTAGCCGTCGTGCCCGTCGCGGTCTACGCGGTCCTGGTGGTGACGAGCGGCTGGCTCTATCCGGTGGCGACTGTCTGGTGGCCGCACCGGTCGGCTCATGACGCGCCACGCGCCCGCGACCCGGAGCCTCGCCGAGATCGTTGCTGTGATGGGGCTCGCCGGTTTCGGCGCCACTCTCGGCGTGCACTTCGCCATCGGGTACACCGACCCCCTGCACCTGGCCCCAGCTTACGCGGGCTGCGTCCTTTTCGCCGCCGCCGTCGTGCAGCTGGCGCGTGCCGCCCGCTCCGCTCGCTGACCAGCGCGGCCGAGCTTGCATGAAGGTTCTGGCTCAATGAGCTATCTAGCTAACCCGCTCGAGCTCTGATCGCCGGCAGGCTGGTCGCGATCCCTGAGTCGGAGCGCCACGCGATTGCCGCGCGTCCCGCACAGCGAGGAGCACGCGCCGCCGATCGCTGAGGGACCTTCCTGTGGCATCACCGTTGCAACGCTGGTCGGCGGGAGGCAATGATGCGCCGCCGAAGCCCGGGGTCTCGCGCACAGCCAACGCGGCGCCAGCAGCGACGCATCGTGGTGTTGAAGGCGCTGTCGGCGCTCGCGGCCCTGGTCCTCGCGCGCGCCAGCCCGCTCATCGCGGGCAGCGACATGCCTGCGCCCCAAGATTCACCGGACGCCTTCGCATCCGCCGAAACCCGGGTGGCCGTCCCCGCCGGGTCCGACCAGGCCTGCTTTCCCGTGTCGATGGACGTGGGAACGGACGGCGTCGAGGAACATGACGGATACGTTGAAGGCTGGGCATTCATCGATCGGGCGGCGCACTTCGAGGGACGCACCTGCCAGGTCAAGGGCTGGGTCTCCATGAATCCGTGCGGGCGGAGAATCACTGCCTACATGGCGAACTGCCCCGACGGTGCGTTCACCTTCATGACCACCGAGACTGAGTGCCACTACATGATCGGCTGCAGTGACCGCCAGGACGGTGCAGCACACGAAGCCTCCAGATGACGGCGCCCGATCGGTCGACGCTTGAGACTCGCGCGGTCGCCCGGCATCCAGTGTGATGATGGCGAAGCGCATTGGCACGCGACAGACAGGGCGCGAAACGGCCGAACGCACCCGAGGCGGGACAGAACAGAGACCCCGCAAAAGAAGGCCGCGGAGCCCAACTCCTCGGCCGAAGCGTGACGTACGATCCACAGCCGAGAGAGCCGGGGTCACAAGCGCGACCAGCGAGTCGGGCGTCGAGCCCGCCGGTCAGAGTGGGTCTCGCGATGACGCTCCACTGCGGGGAGCGGCCGCCGGGGGCCAGCCGTCGCCCTCCAACTCGGCGTCACCGTCTCAGCCCGGGTGGTGTCCGAATCCCGGCGGCGTTCGCCTTTCCCTCGGCGCGCTGACGATCGATGCGGAGCGGCCCGAGGTCGAGAGGGGCGCGCTGAAAGCACTCGTCTCCGTTCGTCGAGGTGACGAGCTGCTCTACAGTGACCGCGTGAACCTCGACTGGTCGGGCGGCCGAGACAAGTTCCTCCGCAAGGCAACCCGCGCGCTCGCGACAGCCGGCGTCGCGACTCGTCTCAATGAAGCTCTCCTGGCTGAGATGCGCACCGCCCTCCGAAGGCGGGCGGCATCCGCTGGAGACGCTAGCTAGGGCTCTCCGAGCCCGGAGCTAGTCCTCCGGCCGCTCCAGCCGCACGTCGAGGGCGGCGAGCCTTCGGGCGGCGGTCGCTCGCGCCACGTCGGCTTCGCGCGTCGTCTCGTCGTAGCCCATCATGTGGATCTCGATGTCACGGAGGTGCGCCTCGATCTCCGCCAGCGACCCGCCCGTCGCCAGTACCCGGTAGACGCCGCCGACGTAGCTATCGTACTCGTCGCGCGCCCCCGGGTCGTCAGCGACGCCGATCGGGTCCCAGTCGTGGAGCAGGATCGCCGCGATCTGCGACTGGATCTCGCGCGCGCGACGTTCGCGAGAGTGCATCACGTTACTTCCCATCCTGTACCACCGTCTGGAAGTCCTCGTCACCGCCGGCCGGGTCCTCTCGAGCAGGACGACAAGGGCTTCGTCAAGCGGCGCGAGGGCCCTGCCTGGCGAAGCCACCGCCGGGCGAGAGGCGCGCCTACCGGACATCGACGCTGCAAGTCCCCTCTTCCGCCCGTCGGCCTTCCGAGGAGACGGGATTGAAGGTGGGGCCGCGTGCCGGGCTAAGCTTCACGTGCGCGGCGCTCGGCGTGGGAAAGACGGCTAGCTCTCCGTCGCCGGATTGAACCCCGCGCTCACACTCAGGTGCACGGAACCGAGGGCGGCGACCCGGGGAACGCGATGATGGCGTACAGGGTAGGACGTTGGGCGTGTCCGAAGGAGTGGCTCATGAAGCACGCGCTCGGCTGCGCTCTCCTCCTGCTGACGGCGTCCGCCGGCGGGGCGGACGCCGCGGGCCGCTGCGGCGATCACCCCTGGTGCGACACCTCGTTGGACGCCGATACGCGCGCCGGCCTCTTGCTGGAGCAGCTCACCCAGGACGAGAAGATCTCGCTCCTCGCCGGCGACGATCTCTTCGGCGTGGGCGGCCAGGCGGGCTCGCACACCGGCACGAGCGACGGGGTGCCGCGCGTCGATCTGCCCACCATCTACTACACCGACGGCCCGATGGGCGTGCGCTCCGGGATGGCGACGGCGATGCCCGCGCCGCTCGGCCTCGCGGCGACGTGGGATCCCGCCCTGGCCGCGCGCTACGGCGCGACGGTCGGCAACGAAGCCAAGAGCAAGGGCAACGACGTCGTGTTCGCGCCCACGGTCAACATCATGCGGACGCCGCTCGGCGGCCGGACCTTCGAAGGCTACGGCGAGGATCCGTGGCTGGTCGGCCGCATGGCCGTCGGCTGGATCGAGGGCGCGCAGAGCGAGGGCGTGATCGCCAACGTGAAGCACTTCGCCGCCAACAACCAGGAAGGCATGGGGCCGGGGGCCCAGGGCACGCCGCTCGGGGTGGGCGTGCTCGGCGACCGCTACACCGTCAACGCGGTGGTGGACGAGCGCACTCTCCGCGAGATCTACCTCCCGGCCTTCGAGGCGGCGGTCAACGAAGCGAACGTCGGCTCGATCATGTGCTCCTACAACCGCCTGAACGGCCAGTACGCGTGCGAGAACGCGCACCTGCTCGAGACGATCCTGCGGCTCGACTGGGGCTTCGAGGGCTACGTGCTGAGCGACTACGGCGCCGCGCATCCGGACGGCACCGCGGCGTCGCTGAACGACGGTCTCGACTTCGAGCCGTGGCCGGGCTGGTGCTACTCGCCGCTGCAGGTCGACTTGGCGCTGGCGGCCTCGCTGGCGAGCTCGGCGACCGTCGACGAGCACGTGCGCCGCATCCTGCGGACGCTCTTCGCCTATGGCGCGTTCGATCGCGACGCGTACCCCTATGACGACACCCTGATCGACCAGGTCGGCCACGCCGCCGTCGCCGCCGAGATCGAGGAAGCCGCGCTCACGCTGCTCAAGAACGACGGCCGGGTTCTGCCCCTCGACCTCGAAGATCCCGGTCTCCGCTCGATCGCGGTCATCGGCGCGGATGCCGATGCGTTCCAGTCCCGTGGCGGCTCGGCGGGGATCCGCCCGTTCCTCTACGACACGCCGCTCCAGGTCATCCGCAGCCGGGCGGAGGCCCACGGCGTGACGGTGTCGTACGCCGACGGCAGCGATCAGACGGCCGCGGCCGCGACCGCCGCGGCCACCGACGTCGCCCTGGTCTTCGTCTCCGACATTTCCGGTGAAGGGGCGGACAAGCCGTGCATGGCGCTCGATTGCGGCTTCTTCCCGCCCCGCGCCGAGGACGCCCTCGTCAGCGCGGTCGCGATGGCGAACCCGAGCACGATCGTGGTCCTCGAGGCGGGCGCGCCCGTGCTGACGCCCTGGCGCGCGAGCGTCAAGGCGATCCTCGAGGCCTGGATCCCGGGCGAGAGCGCGGGCACCGCGATCGTGGACGTGGTCTTCGGCCGGGATGCCAACGGGGACGCCGTCGATCCCGGCGGCCGCCTGCCGGTGACGTTCCCGCAGAGCGACGCCGACATCCCGACGGCCGGCGATCCCGAGAAGTATCCGGGCGTGGGCGAGAACGTGTACTACAAGGAGGGCGTCCTGGTCGGCTACCGCTGGTACGATGCGAACGGCATCGAGCCGGCGTTTGCCTTCGGCCACGGCCTCTCGTACTCGGACTTCGCGTACGGCGGGCTCGCCGTCACGCCTACCCCGAGCGGCGGGGTCGCCGTCGATTTCAAAGTGACCAACGTGGGCGCGCGCCCGGGCAGCGACGTGGCGCAGATCTACGTCGGCTTCCCCGCCGTGACGGGGCTCGTCCAGCCGCCGAAGGCGCTGAAGGGATTCCAGAAGGTCGCGCTCGCCGCGGGCGCGTCCGCGCCCGTCCACCTCGAGCTCGACGCGCGCGCGTTCGCGTACTGGAGTACCGCCTCGAACGATTGGCGCGTGGCGCCCGGCTGCTATCAGATCCTGCTCGGCCGCTCCGCGCGCGCCATCGTGGCGACCGCTTCGGTCCCGCTCGGCGGCGGGACCTGCCCGTGACGGGTCGTCGAAGCGAGCCTATCCCTCAGTTGCCGAGCGAGAGTGGGAACTTCACGCTGGCGCCGCCGTCGGCCACCACGGTCTGCCCCGTCACGTAGCTCGCGAGGTCGGACGCCAGGAAGGTCGCGACCTTGGCGATCTCCTCGGGCTCGCCCATCCGGCCGAGCGGGATCGACCGGGCCGACGCCTCGCGGCGCTCCTCGGTGGTGGCCGCCAGGACGCGGGGCGTCTTGATCGCCCCGGGCGCCACCGCGTTGACCCGCACGCCCTTCGGCGCCAGCTCGATCGCGAACGTCTTCACGAGCGAGATCAACCCCGCCTTCGCGGCGCCGTAGGCGGCATGGAACGGGGCGGCGAACAGCCCGCTCACCGACGCCACCGCCACCAGCGCTCCGCCGCGCTCCTCTACCATGCGCGCGCCGGCGGCCTGGAACAGAAAAAGGACGTGACGAAGGACGAGGGCGAAGCTCTGCTCCCAGTCGGCGTCGGTCTGCTCGAGCACCGGGTTCCACCGGGCCTCACCGGCGATGTCGATGGCGACGTCGATGCCGCCGAACGCCTCCACCGTGGACGCCACGGCCGCCTCGACGTCGGCCCGCTGACGGAGGTCGCCGCCGAGGCCGACCGCCTCGGCGCCGGCCGCCTCGACCTCCTTCACGATGGCCGCCCGCCGCCCCTCGTCGATCTCCATGCACCCCACCCGCGCTCCCGCCTCGGCGAGGAGCAGCGCCGTCGCCCGTCCGATGCCCCGCCCGGCGCCCGCGACCAGCGCCCGCTTGCCCGAGAGTCCGAGGTCAACCACCGAGGAGCTCCCCGATCTGCTCGAACGGGACCGCCGCTGATCGCTCGACGGTCATGGTCATGATCCACTCCCCCTCCACGCGGACCACCCGGCCGGTCACACCGATGGCCGCCTTCGACGCCAGCCACACGACCACCCGCGAGACGTGAGCGGGGTCAAGCCGCTCGGCGGCATCGGGCATCGCGGCCAGGTACTCCCGCGACATGGGCGTGAGCGCCAGGGGCGCGATGGCGTTCACCAGGATCCCGTGCTCGGCGCCCTCCCGCGCGGCCGCCAACGTGAACGAGAAGATTGCCCCCTTGGCCGCCGCATAGGCCGCGCTGTGGGGCGCCTTCGGCTCGAAAGCGTGCCCCGAGATGGTATTGACGATGCGGCCGCCACCCTGGGCCGCCATCACGGGGAAAGCGGCCCGGGTCGTGCCCGCGGTTCCCCTCAAGTGCACGCCGAGATGGAGGTCGAGGGCGGCGTGGTCCATCGCGGCGATCGGACAGGGCCGGCTCACCCCCGCGTTGTTGACGACGACGTCGACCCGGCCGAACTCGTCGACCGCGTGGCGCACGACCGCTCCGGCCCCGTCGAGCGTCGACACGTCGGAGTCGTCGGCAGCGGCCCGCCCGCCGGCCCGCTCGATGGCGGCGACGGTGGCGGCGGCGAGCTCGAGGTCGT
The DNA here is from genome assembly GCA_005879795.1 of Deltaproteobacteria bacterium. Classification (NCBI taxonomy): domain Bacteria; kingdom Pseudomonadati; phylum Myxococcota; class Myxococcia; species Deltaproteobacteria bacterium. The sequence goes on along the minus strand of VBKJ01000078.1, from coordinate 13,948 downwards.
TGACGACGACCGCCGCGCCCGCCGCGGCCAGGGCGAGGGCGTGCGACAGGCCGAGTCCCCGCCCCGCCCCGGTGACCACGGCGACCTTGCCGTCGAGGAACCCCACGGCCGGCGAGTCCACCACAGCCCGGAGCTGACGGCAACGGCGGTGACGGCAACGGCGGGCCCGCGAGAGCCGCCGCGTGCCGGGCGCCGAGTCCAGTGCGCGCGAGGAGCGTCAGTCGACGAGCAGGTTGGCGTTGGCGGTGTCGCCTGCTTGTGGATCCTCCTCGACGAGGAATCCATTGGCGAGCTCGCCCGGCCCGTCCTCCGTCGCCCACGCGGCACAGGAGAAGTCCTGGCCGGTGACGCTGATCTCGCCCGTCCCGATGCGCGGGTTGGCGTTCAGGAAGTGCCCCTCGACCTGCCCCGTCGTGTAGTAGGCCGTCTGGTCGGGCGGGTAGGGAGCGGCCGTGCAGTCGGCCGGCCCGGGCGGGAGCTGGACGAAGCTCTGCTGGCAGGTGAGGAGCACGGCGCCTGGCCCTCCGGGGCCGCCGAGCCCGGTGGTCGCCTGGACCGGGTTGTTCTGCAGGCCCGGGCCCGCGCTGTCCTGCACGAGCTGGACGCCGACCGCCGTCCCGCCGACGCAGTCGACGATCCCCGTGCACGACGTGGCGCGGAAGCAGAGCGTGCCGAAGGCGCCACCGAGGATCGGCCCGGTGTAGTAGACTGGGCCGCTCAGGGTGACGGGTGCCACACCGTCCGGTCCCGGCGCTCCGCCGACGAGATCGAAGGCGCCCTCGAGCTCCGCGATCGGCACGCTCGTGCCGAGCGCGGAGGAGTACGAGTGTCCGCCGAAGGAGAAGTGGCGCGTGCCGAGCGCCGGCGCCGGGCCGAGCCGGCACTGGTAGTTGCAGTCGGGAGTGCCGGGACCGGGCGGATCGCACTGCTCGCCGCAAGCCGCGTTCACCATCCCGTCGCCGCAACGCCAACCCACCTCGGTGGGGCACGTCGCGGAGCAGCCGTCGCAGCTGAGCGTGTTGCCATCGTCGCACTGCTCGCCCGGGTCGACGATCCCGTTGCCACAGCCCGGCGGCGTGCAATTGCTGTCGCAGTGGCCGGGCGTGCCGTTGAGCGGACCGTCGTCGCACTGCTCGCCCGGGTCGATGACGCCGTCGCCACAGTAGGGGATGCGCCGGCACTGGGCGTCGCACCGGCCGGCGAGGGGCGGGTCGCACTCTTCGCCGCACATCGTGTTCACGCTCCCGTCGCCGCAGCGGAGCCCGGTCTCGATCGTGCAGCTGGACGAGCAGCCGTCGCAGCTCACCGTGTTGCCGTCGTCGCACTGCTCGGTGCCGCACACGATGCCGTCGCCGCAGCCGGTGACGAGCGTGCAGCCGTTGCTGCAGCCGTCGCAGTTGTCCGTGTTGCCGTCGTCGCACTCCTCGCCCGCCTCGACGCTGCCGTTGCCACAGACGGCGGTCTTCGGCGGCAGCTCGATCTTGATGAACTTGCCGCGCCCCTTCCCCTCCTTCACGTCCGGCTCGTCGGACTTGCAGGTCCACGGGTTGCCGTCGGGATCGAAGACGATCTCGCGCATGAAGCTGCCGCGCGTCGGCACCGGGTAGGCGCTGAAGCGCTCGCCCGTCGGGTCGAAGCGGATGAGCGTGTCGGACGCCGAGCCGGTGATCCACACGTCGCCCGTCTGACGGTTGGCGTTGAGGGCGTAGGGCTCCTCCGCGTTGCCGAAGCCAGGCGGTCCGGCGGGCCCGGTTGGGAGATCGTAGACCTTCGTCCAGCGCTCGATCGCGGGATCGAAGCGGCCGAGGACGCCCGAGCCGTAGCCCGGTACCCACACGATGCCGTCGGCGCCGACGCGCAGACGGCGCGGCCCGTAGAAGGGGGGCTTCCACACGGTGATCGTTGCCGTTGCGGGGTCTAGCCGGCCGATCCGCTGCCCGAAGAGCTGCGAGAACCAGATCGTGCCGTCGGGCGCGACGTCGCAACCGTAGGCCACGGGGATCGAGAGCCCAACCTCCGCGGGGTCGGAAGACGGGAGGCGATAGTACGTGAACTGGGCGGTCGCCGGGTCGAAGCGGGCCAGGTGGTTCGACTTGGTCAGCGTGAACCAGATGTGGCCTTCGCCGTCGAAGCGCAGCGTGTGCGGGTAGGAGCCCTGGTCGTCGCCGATCTTGGGCAGCGGGTAGTAGGTGAAGACCCCATTGTGGACGTCGAGCTTGGTGAGCGTGTCGTGGTCGGCCTGTGTGATCCACATGTTCCCGTCCTGGTCGCGCTGGATCGAGTGGCCGCCGCCGTTCATCGGGAAGACCCCGTGCTGGCCCGTCCGCGGGTCGATCCATTGGACGCCCGAGTCGTTGTAGACGACGCCGTCGGTGCCGAGCTGGAGGTCGTGGCAGCTCGAGAAGTCGGTCGAACCGCCGGGGCCGTACTGGAGGCCGTACTCGTAGATGGTTGCGCGCAGCACGTCGCCCGAGGGCGGCGGCGGGATCGGGAGCTTCGGGAGCGTCGCGTTCGGTCCGAAGGTGTCGAGCATGATGGGCAAGATGAGGGGCCGCGTCTCGGCGTGGTACGGGGGCAGGTAGCTCTCCATCGTCGTCACCACCTGGCCCCACTCCTCGACCGTCTTGTCCTCGCGGAAGCGCGGGCCGGCGATCTGGTGGCAGTTGCCGCACGAGAGCGTGAAGTCGCCCCGCACGGTCGGCGTCGGGAACTTGGGGAGGACGAGCGACAGGAACTGGCTCGCAGGTAGCTGCTCGTTGGCGTCGGCGACGGGGGTGAGGGCGACGTTCTGCGTCGTCGGCTTGCGGCCGGCGAGCGTGACCGGCACCTCGACCTCTTCCCACCCGAGCAGCCGGGCGCGCAGCCGGTAGGTCCCAGGGCGGAGGCGTGGGAAGACGAAGCGCCCGTCCTTCTGCGCGAACACCGAGATGCTCTCGAGGCGGTTGTCGTCGAACGCGGTCAGCATGGTGCCGGGGAGCGCGCCGCCGGCGGAGCCCAGGACGTGGCCGCGCAGCAGCGCGGAGCGCTCCGGCGCGCAGCGCAGACGGTGGCCGCGCACGGCGCAGGCGAGGACGGCGGAGAAGCAGTCGTCGCCGATCTTCACGAGCAGCTTGGCGAAGTTCGGCGCGGTTGCGAGCCCCGGCACGTCGATGTGGTCGAAGCGCGCGCTCAGCTGGAAGATGGCGCCCGTGCGGCGAAGGACGAGCCGCGAGCCGGTCCCGATCCCAGTGCCCCGCTGGCGGGTGTGGAACACGAAGACCGTCCCCGCCTGGTGCGCGACCAGGCCGCCCGGGCGAATGTCCGCCTGGTAGAGGAGACGATGGTCGCCCTCGACGACGAAGCTCAGGGGCTCGCTGCCCGGATCGATGGAGACGCCCACGGGCAGCACGAAGGTGCTCGACGGCGTCTCGAGTCGACCGGCTCCCGCGCCGGTTCGCGTGATGGCGAGCAAATGGGCCGAAAGCGTGATCTCACCGGCGGGACAGGCGGGTTCGATGGCCCGCGCGGGGAGAACCCCGTGGAGGACCACGAGGGCGCCGGCCCGGACGGGCCATCCACAGCGGTGTGTAGTCCTCATGGCGCGGCGATCCCCCTATCGCATGCGTTGTCAACCGCCGGCCGCACAAACGCCGCCGGAGCGGCACGTGGTCGCCGCACAATGAAAGCTACCGCGGTGCGTCCCTCGCCCGGGAGGTCGAGCGTCAAGACCACGGGCGAGGCGCTCACGATCGCCCCGGTCAGAAAGGTCCACTTGACGTGCAACTTCGCGACGTTGGCTGCGGTGATGATCGTCTCGGCGGGGTCGAAGAAGAGCCGGCGTGGCGCGCCCGCATACATCCGCCAGTCGGTCGCGGCGGCCGGGACACCGGCCACGAGGCCACAGATGACGAACGCCGCGGACCGCATCTGACCGGCCATCTTCTCCGTTCGAGGGCGGGTCCCAGGCGGTTGGTGTAACCCCCGTCGTGGCGTCTTGGCAAACTTCCTCTGGCTTACCTAAACGCGGAGGCGGGGGCGTTTCCCGCTCGACTCGACCGCCATGCCACACGCTACCCGACAGGACCCACGCGAGCGCGTTCCCGGCCTGCTTCCGTGACGGACCTGCTCAGGATCGCGGCGGCGCCGACAGCGACGTAGGCGACCACCGCAGGGTGTGGACCGGCGGCCGGCAGATTTCGCTCGTGCCCCTTCCAGAAACGGAGCAAGGCTCCCCGGATCGTTCGCCGCAGCCGCCACGATTACCCAGACGGCCTCCTAGTGCAGCGCCGACCCCTGATCGCCCCCGCTCGCGTCCTCGGGCGCCACCTCGCGGTTCTCGAAGCGCGTGTACTCCTTCAGGAAGGTCAGCTCGATCTTGCCGATGGGGCCGTTTCGCTGCTTGGCGACGTGCACCTCGGCGACGCCCTGCTTCTCGGTGTCCTCGGGGTTGTAGTACTCGTCGCGGTAGAGGAAGCAGATGACGTCCGCGTCCTGCTCGATCGCGCCGGATTCGCGAAGGTCCGCGAGCCGCGGCACGGGCGGCGTGCGGCTCTCGACCTGGCGGTTCAGCTGCGAGAGCGCCACCACCGGGAGGTGCAGCTCCTTGGCGAGCGCCTTCAGGGAGCGCGATATCTCCGAGATCTCCTGCTCGCGGTTGTCCCTGCCCTCGCTCGACCGCATGAGCTGGATGTAGTCGACGACCACGAGCCCGAGCTTCGACGCCGCGTCGCGCTTGAGCCGCCGCGCCTTGGCGCGCAGCTCGAGCACGGAGAGCGCCGGCGTGTCATCGATGTAGATGGGCGCGTCGCCGAGCCGCCCCGCGGCCATGGCGAGCTTCGGGAACTCGCGGTCGGAGAGGTGGCCGGTGCGCACGCGCGCCAGGTCGACGCGCGCCTCGGAGCAGAGCATGCGCATGGCGAGCTGCTCCTTCGCCATCTCGAGCGAGAAGATCGCGACGCCGACGTCGGCACGCAGCGCGGCGTGCTCGGCAATGTTGAGGCAGAGGGCCGTGTTGTGGACGCAGATGTCGTTCGCGACGAAGTTGTGGGTCCCGGGGACGGTGAGATCGTAGACCTGGCTGGTCCCTGCGGGCTCGATCGCGACCACCTCGTCCCAGTACACGTCGCTGCTGGCCAGGTCTTCGAGGCGAGCGTCGCTCAGCGCGCGAGCGATGGCCCCCAGCCGCCGGCGCGAGAGCGCGCGCCGGCCGACGTGGAGATTCGGGTGGTCGCCGAGACCCATGCGGGCGCAGAGCGACTGCCAGGTCGCCCCCCGTCTGGCCGCGTCGATCCAACGCCACACGCCCACGGGGACGAGATCGCGGTTGGTCTGATAGCGTCTCCGAGCGAGCGCCGCCTCCACGCGCGCCAGCGCGGTCTCTTTCCCGAAGATGCCGATCCGGTCGATGAAGGCCTGGATCGCCATCGCGTCGGTAAGGTCGAGTTGCCAGGCAACGCGGAAGCCGCCGCGGTAACGGATACGACGCCCGCGGAGCGACGCGGTCACACCGAAGCGCAGGAGGAGGTGCTGCACCTGGCGGGCCATGCGCTCGCTGGCCGAGCAGAAGCCGAGCTGCGCCTGCCCGCTTGCCAGGACCGTGGCCCAGCCGTCGGACGCGAACAGGCGGTTCAAGAAGCACGCCACCTCGTCCCGCGGCGCCGTGAAGACGACGTCCGGGACGAACTTCGATGCGGCGGTCTTGCCCCGCAGCCCGAGCGCGTCGAGCCAGCGTGCCAGCGCATTCCGCGAGCTCTTGCGCAGCGACGCGAGACCGTCGGGAGCGACCTCCTCCTCCGGGATGGCGAGCGCGGCGCAGAGCCCGTGAAAGACCGCCGGCGCCGGGACGGTTCGGCCCGCGCACCAGTTCGTCACGGACCCCGCTGAGACCCCGAGCTCGAGCGCCAGCCGTCTTGCGGAGAGGCCGGCGACAGCGAGCTCACGCCTCACGCGGCGGCCGAATCGGTGGCGTCCCCCAGCGATCGCCGAGCGGTCGGAGGACACCGCCAGGCTGGGCGTCCGCGTGGCGGGGAGGTCCTCGCGCACGCCGAGCCCGCCCAATCGGCCGACCGCCTCGCGAAAGTCGGCGCGCAGCCGCGGGTCACCGTTGGTGAAGGTCGGGCAGGGTCCCGTGAGCGTCCCGTCGCCGAGAAGATAGCCGAGTATCTTCATTCGGTCTTCACCGAGCGCGCGCGTCCCAAAGACGTCGAGGCGCCGCGGGACGGCGATGTGGTCGCCCGGCCGGAGGTCCGCGAGCGGCTTCCACCCGTCCACGGTCAGGAACGGATGCGGGAGCGTGGTGCGCACCCTCCGGCCGAGGCGCGTGGTGACCTCGAAGATCGGCTTCACGCCGTCGTCCACGAAGGCAGACGGGTCGGCGGTCGTGAGCTTCCAGCGATCGGTCAACGTGAACAGCGGTCCGGAGCGGGCCCGCACGATCTCCTCGATCGTCCGCACGCTGCCGTCCGCGAGGATAATCTCCGCGTCGGCCGTGAGGCACTTCCCCATGCTCGGCCGGCCGGCCACGACGATCAGGTCCGACGGCTGCAGCCCCGCGGTCAGCGCGTCCAGGTCCGCGAAGCCCGTCGGCACGCCGGTCACGGCCTGCTTCTGCTCGTAGAGGCGCTCGATCGTCTTGATCGAGTCGACCAGGATCTCCGAGAGCCTGGCGAACGCCTGCTTCACCTTGCGTTCCTGGATGCCGAAGATGAGCTGCTCTGCGCGGTCGAGCAGCTCGTCGACGTTGTCGGAGGCCTGGTAGCCGCGGGTCGCGATCTCGGTGGACGCCGCGATGAGGCCGCGCAGGATCGCGCGCTCGCGGACGATCCTGGCGTAGTGGACGGCGTTGGCGGCGGTGGGTACGCGCTCGGTCAGCTCGGCCAGGTAGGACGCGCCGCCCACCTCGGCCAGCTCGCCGCGCGTCTTCAGGCTCTCGGCGAGCGTGATCAGGTCGACCGGCTCGCTCCGCTCGCTGAGGTCCACCATCGCCCGGAAGAGCTTGCGGTGCGCGCCGCGGTAGAAGTCCTCGGGCTGGAGCATGCCGACGACGCCGTCGATGACCGTGTTGTCGAGCATGATCCCGCCCAGGACCGACTCCTCGGCCTCCAGGCTCTGCGGCGGGACCCGACGCAGATTCTCGTCGATGGTCGCCATCCTCCCCACCTCCCCCCGGAGCGGCGGCGCCTACGGGCGCGCGTGGGGCTCGGCGAGCAGGTGATCGAGCGCGTGCCGATCCTGGTGCGAGAGCCGCTCGGGCGCACCCAGCCGGAGCCCGGCCGCCGGTGGCGGCTCGAGCATCAGGAAGCGCCAGAGCAGCACGCCGGCCGCCATCCCGCTCCCCAGCATGACGAGCGGCCCGATCAACGCGCGCTTGGGCGCGCTTCGGCGCCGCACCGGCTGGTTCGCCATGTGTCCTCCCCCTCCCCGAACTTCGCTGTGTCGTCGGCCGGCCCGAGCTGGAGCACCGGCCACCCCCGCCGCCCCGCCACGCGGCGCAGCCGCGGATCCGGATTCACGATGCGCGGCTCCCCCACCCGCTCGAGCACGGGCAGGTCCGTGATCGAGTCCGTGTAGAAGTAGCTGCGTCCCAGGTCAACCCCCTGCGCGGCGGCGAAGCGCTCCGCCCAGTAGGTCTTGCCCTCGCCGTAGCAGAGCGGGCGCACGGCCTCGCCCGTGAAGCGCCCGTCGCGCACGCGGAGTTGCGTCACCAGGAGATGCTCGATGCCCAGGTCGGCCGCCACCGGCTCGGCCAGGTAGCGGGTCGCGCTGGTCAGGATGGCGGGCAGGTGGCCGGCGCGCCGGTGCGCCTCGACGGTCGCGGCCATGGCCGGGCGCAGGTAGCGCCGGACGATGCGCTCGTACCACGACCGGCAGTCGGCGCGCACCTCCGCCTCGTCGCGCCCGCGGATCCAGCCGAGCGAGATCGCCACCGCGCGATCGATGTCGAGGAGCCCGAGCCGGTAGCGCCAGACGTAGTAGAGGGTGCGCGCGAGGTCGCGCCGGCGCGCCTGACCCGTCCGGCGCAGGTGCCGCATGTAGAGCGGGGCCGAATTGCGCGCGATGAGCGTGCCGTCGATGTCGAAGAAGGCGGCGACGGCCACGGCGGATCAGGAGCGCTCGACGACCATGGCGATCCCCTGCCCGCCCCCGATGCAGAGCGAGGCCACGCCGAGCCGCGCGTCGCGGTCCGCCATGGCGTGGAGGAGCGTCACCAGCACGCGCGCCCCGCTCGCCCCGATCGGATGGCCGAGGGCGATCGCGCCGCCGTGCACGTTGACCCGGTTCTTCGGGATGCGGAGCTCGCGCAGCACGCCGAGCGACTGCGCCGCGAAGGCCTCGTTCAGCTCCCACAGGTCGATCTCTTCCCGGCGGAGCTTCGCCCGCTCGAGCGCCTTCTCCGAGGCCGGCCACGGCCCCATGCCCATGAGCGACGGATCGACGCCCGCAGCCGCGTAGGCGCGGATGGTGGCGAGCGGGGTGAGCCGGAGCTCCTTCGCCTTGCGGTCGGACATCACGACCACCGCGGCCGCGCCGTCGTTGATGCCCGAGGCGTTGCCGGCGGTGACCGTGCCGCCGTCCCTCTTGAAGGCGGGCTTGAGCCCCGCGAGCCGCTGCGCCGTGGTGTCGGCGCGCGGGTGCTCGTCGGTGTCGAAGCGGAGCGTCTCGCCCTTCTTGGCGGGGATCTCCACCGGCACGATCTCGGCCTTGAACTTCCCGGCCTGCTGCGCGGCGGCCGTCCTCTGCTGGCTCTCGGCCGCGAACTCGTCCTGCTCCTCCCGGGTGATGCCGTACTTCGCGGCTATGTTCTCGGCCGTGACGCCCATGTGCACGAACGTGATCGGGCAGGTGAGGCCGTCGGCGATCATCGAGTCGAGGAGCTCCTCGTGCCCCATGCGGACGCCGAAGCGCGCCTTCTTCGAGATGTAGGGCGCGCCGCTCATGCTCTCCATCCCGCCGGCCACGATCACGTCGGCGTCTCCGAGCTGGATCGCCTGGGCCGCCAGCACGACCGCCTTCAGGCCCGAGCCGCACGCCTTGTTCACGGTGAAGCTCGGGACCTCCTTCGGGACGCCGCCGTCGAGGGCCGCGACGCGGCCCGGGTTCAGGCCGAGTCCGGCCGGGAGCACGTGGCCCAGGACCACCTCGTCCACCTGCGCCGGCTCGAGGCGGGCGCGCCGCATCGCCTCGCGCACGACGAGACCCCCCAGCTTGGTGGCGGGCGTCTGCGCGAGGCCACCGCCCAGGGTGCCGATGGCGGTGCGGGTCGCGCTCACGATCACGGGTGTCGGCATGACAGGTCCTCCGTCGAGGCGGCGGAATGTAGCACCGCCGGCGCCGTCGCGCCATCCGCTTGACTCGGGTTGGTGCGCGGCGGAAACCGGCGCGCGGATGGCCAGGTTCGCCCTCATCATGTCGGGCGGCGGGGCGCGCGGCGCCTACGAGGCGGGCGTGCTCTCCTACGTGCTCGACGACCTGCCCCGCCGCCTCGGCCGGCCGGTACGCTTCCAGATCATCACCGGGACCAGCGTGGGCGCCATCCATGCCTGCTACGTCGCCGGCACGATCGGACGGCCGGACGCCGGGCGGGGCCTCATCGACCTCTGGCGCTCGCTCGAGGTGGCTGGGGTCTACCGCGTCGGGATAAGCGACGTGGTGGGGATCCCGCTCCGCCTCCTGGGGCTCTTCGGCCAGCGGAAGACGCCGCCCGAGGGCGCCATCCCCGAGCGGCTCTCGGGCCTTCTCGACACCCTGCCCCTCGAGCGCCTGGTGCGCGAGAGCATCCCGTGGGCAAACCTGCGCCACCGCGTGGAGACGGGCGAGATCGACGCCATCGCCGTGGCCGCGACCGAGATCAGCACCGGCAAGTCCGTCGTCTGGGTGGACAACCGCGAGGGCGTCGTGCGGCGCTGGGCGCGCGATCCGTTCGTGGTGGCGCGTCCCGCCAAGCTCGCGCCCGCGCACGCGCTCGCCTCGGCGGCCATCCCGTTCCTCTTTCCGGCGCCCCGGATCGACGGCTCCTACTTCTGCGACGGCGGGCTCCGCCTGAACACGCCGCTCGCGCCGGCCCTGCGCCTGGGCGCCGACCGGCTCCTCATCGTCGGGCTCCGCCACGCACCCACGCCCGCGGAGGAAGCGGCCCTCGCCCCGCATCGCGAGGCGAACTACAGCTCGCTCGCCTACCTCGCCGGCAAGGTGCTGAACGCGCTCCTCCTGGACCACGTCGACTACGACGTGGACCGGCTCCGGCTCGTGAACGCGATCCTCGACACCGGCGCGCGCGCCTACGGTCCCGACTTCCTCCGTCGCATCAACCAGGTGATCGAGGAGATGCGCGGCACGCCCTACCGCGTGGTGCGGGACGTCTACGTCCTCCCCTCGCGGGACCTGGCCGTGATGGCGGCCGAGTGCCTGGAGGCGCACCGCGGCGGCGCCGGGCTCCGGGCGTGGCTCTCCGACGCCGCCATCCGCTACGCCGTGCACGGCATCGCGGGCGAGGCGGATCTGCTCTCCTATCTCTACTTCGACCGCTGCTACGCCCATCACCTGATCGAGCTGGGACGGGCCGACGCGGAGGCGCGCGCCGACGAGCTGGTCGAGTTCTTCCGCGACGGCGCCTGAGAGACCCTGTACGCCCTTGCCTTCGCCCGCGCCCTGTGCCACGCGTTTCGGACCCGGCCCCGAGCGGGCCCCGAGGAGGGCGCCATGAAGTTCAGCTGGTTCCATCTGATGCCGTACCGCTGGCTGCCGCCCGACTTCCGCGAGCGCTACCACGGCATCTGGGTCGACATCCCGAACCGCCTCTACGACCCGGTGCGCGGCCACCGGCTCTACAACGAGTACCTCGACATGCTCGAGTACGCCGACCAGATGGGCTTCGACGCCATCGGCGTGAACGAGCACCACCAGAACGGTTACGGCATGATGCCGTCGCCCAACCTGATGGCGGCGGCGCTCGCCCGCCGCTGCCCGAACGCCAACCTGCTGGTGCTCGGCAACTCGATCGCGCTCTACAACCCGCCGGTGCGCGTCGCCGAGGAGTTCGCGATGCTCGACGTGATCTCGGGCGGGCGGCTCATCGCCGGCTTCCCGGTCGGGACGTCGATGGACATCAACTACTGCTACGGCCAGAACCCCGCGACCGTGCGCGAGAAGTACCGCGAGGCGCACGACCTGATCCTGAAGGCGTGGGCAGAGCGCGAGCCCTTCGCCTGGAACGGGAAGTACACGAAGCTCCGCTACGTGAACCTCTGGCCGCAGCCCATCCAGAAACCGCACCCCCCCATCTGGATCCCGGGCCTCGGTTCGATCGAGACCTGGGACTTCTGCGCCGAGCACGGCTACAACTACAGCTACCTCTCCTTCAGCGGCTACAAGCGCGCGCAGAAGATGATGGACGGCTACTGGGAGCGCCTGGCGGCGCTCGGCAAGGAGCCGAACCCCTACGCCGGCGCCTTCTTCCAGCAGGTCTGTATCAGCGACACCGACGCTTCGTGCGAGCGCGAGTGGTGGCCGCACGTCGACTACTTCTTCAACAAGTGCCTCCACCTCTACCCCGGCATGGCGAGCGCCCCCGGCTACGTGAGCGAGGCCTCGATGCGAGCCGGCATCGTCGCGCAGGTGGGCAACACGACCATGAACATGGGGCAGAACAAGACCTGGAAGGAGCTGGTCGAGCAGCGCTACATCGTGGCCGGCTCGCCCGCCACCGTCCGCCAGCAGCTCGAGGAGCTGGCCCGTTCGCTGCGCGTTGGGCACCTCGCGATCGGCGGCCACATCGGCTCCTCACCGATCGAGCTGACCAACCGCTCGACCTTCCTCCTGGCCACCCAGGTGCTGCCGCACCTCCGTCCCATCTGGAGCGAGTACGAGGACCGCTGGTCGCCGAAGCCGCTGCCCCGCGCCGAGCGCGTGGCGCCGGGGAGCCAGAGCGAGGCGGCGCGTCGCGAGGCCGAGCGCCCGGCGGCGGCATGAGCGCGCCGCGCTCGCGCGTCATCCCGCTGGGGGCCGGCCGGCCGACGATCGAGGTGCTCGACGCCGGCGACGGCGCCCCGCTCCTCTTCCTGCACGGCGCGGGCGGCGTCCCCATGTGGGAGGGCGTGCTGCCCCTCCTGGCGCGCGAGTACCACGTCTTCGCGCCGCTCCTCCCCGGCTTCGGGCAGTCGTCGGGCCTCGAGCACATCGAGGACCAGCTCGACCTCGTGCTGCACTGCTTCGACGTGACGGAGGCCCTCGACCTCCAGCGGCCCTACGTCGTCGGCGAGTCGATGGGCGGCTGGATCGCCGCGGAGATGGCCGCCCTCCGCCCCCGCGAGATCGGACGCCTCGCGCTCGCCGCGCCCGTCGGCCTCTGGCGCGACGAGGCGCCCGTCGCCGACATGTTCGGCATGATGCCGCACGAGCTCGTCCCCTACCTCCTTCACGATCAGAGCGGCCCCGCCGCGCAGGCGATGCAAGCGGTCACGAACCTGTTCAGCGACAAGGACGACCGCACTCAGGAGCAGGTCGAGTTCCTGATCTCCCTCGTGCGCGGCTTCCGCACCGCCGCCAAGTTCCTCTTCCCGATCCCGGAGAACGGGCTCGAGAAGCGTCTCCCGCGCATCAAGGCGCCGACGCTGGTCGTGTGGGGGACGCACGACCGCTTCGTCGATCCGCTCTACGCGCGCCTCTTCGCGGAGAAGATCCCCGGGGCGCGCGTGCACATGATCGAGAACGCCGGGCACCTGGTCGGCCTCGAGCGGCCGGACCCGTACGCCGAGGCCGTGGCGCGCTTCGGGCGCGGGAGCTGAGCGGGGGCCTCGGTTGTACTCCCGCTCGCGACCCCAACAAGCGTGTTGGGTGGCATAGGGGAGGAATACCCGGTCGGCGATTCCTACTCGCCCTTCGCCGCGGATGACCGGGAGCCGTCACCCGACGTCCGGTTGCCGGCTTCGGAACAGCCGCGCGTCCCATGTGACCGACACGGGCGGCGGGACGCGGAGGCGAGTCGAGTCGCGGTGCGCCGGATTGATCAAGACGTTCTGCTCGAAGGGTCGGGCGACGAGCGACGGCACGAGGAGCGCGGCGGAACGGTGCTCGGCAAGCCAGCGGTCGCCGAAGGCTCGGCTCACGCGCTGGTCTTCGGCCTCCCATCCTGGGAGATTGGCCGGGTCGAGCGTTTCTACGGAGACGTCATCGGGCACCTCGACCACGACACATCGGTGTCTGCCGGGTAGGCGTCTCAGCTGTGCGTGGACGAGGATCTCGAGCAACGCACCCGCGTACGACCGGACGCAATAGATGAGCGGTCGTCCGCGAGTGTTCCAGCGTCCCCCGATCAACGCGGCGCCGGCCCCGTCGAAGGGCGGGTGCTTCGCCTTGAACACCCGATATGCGACGAGCGGCTCCGCCACGCTCAGGCGGGTAGGCTGTACTCGAGCCGCCAGAGCAGCTCTTCCACCCGACGCGCACCGAGCTCGCTCTGCGCCAGGTCGAGCGGTCGCTCGCCGTCGAGGAGCGCGTGGGGGGTCGTCAGGAACTGGCGAGCGTCCTCCCGGCTTTCCCACACCTCCTCCGCCAGCGCCATCACGCGCGCGAGCCGCTCCACGCGCTCGCTCTCTGCGGGCTTGAGACGCTGCCTTCGCCGTTTGCGGGTGGCAGGCGGTACGAGTCGATCGCGCAGCCGAACGGCCTCCCGCGGTGACGAGGCGACGTACTCTACGGTGCGGTCGAGCGTGCGCACGGGCAAGCCGTTCGCGACCAGCCGCTGGAGGTCACCCAGAGAGCGAACCTCGCGCTTGAGCACCGCTTTGCCGCCGAGGATGCGTGCCACGCCTCGCGCGCCGGTCATCTGGCTCATTTGGCGATGTTTTAGCGCCAGATGAGCCGGGGCGCAAACGGGCCCGGGGAACGGCCACGTCCTCACCGCGCCCTCCCCCGGTCCCTACCCGCCCTTCGCCGCTTTCTTCGTCGACCTCGCGCCCGCCTTCGCCGTCCG
>VBKJ01000077.1 GCA_005879795.1 Deltaproteobacteria bacterium | reverse complement strand
CGAGACGCTCGTCGCCCGGCTCGCCGGCGCGCGGGTCATGGTCCTCGTCACGCACCGCCCCGACGACCGCGCCGCGTGGCGGACGCGCGCGCCGCTCACCCAGCTCGTGCTGCGCCGCCTGCCCGACGCGGACGTGCGCGCCATGCTGCACGCGGTGGCGGGGGGACCGTTGCCCGGCGAGCTCGAGCGCCTCCTCGTCGCCAAGGCCGAGGGCAGCCCCTTCTGCGCCGAGGAGATCACACGCTCGCTCATCGAGGAGGGCTACCTGGTCGCGAACGGCGGCCCTCGGAAGCTCACCCGCCCGCTCGAGGAGATCCGCATCCCGGGCACGGTGCAGGAGGTGATCGCGGCGCGGCTCGATCGGCTCGGGCCGCCGGCCAAGCGCGTGGTGCAGGTCGCCGCCGTGCTCGGCCGGCAGTTCCACCGCGGCCAGCTGGCGCGTGTCCTCGACGGCGAGGGCATCGACCTCGAGCGCGAGCTGGCCGAGCTCGAGAGCCGCGGCATCTTCCACCGCAAGACCCTGCTGGCGAGCGACGAGTACCGCTTCGGCGAGAGCCTGACGCAGGAGGTCGCCTACGAGGGCCTGCTCCTGAAGCAGCGCCGCCAGCTCCACGAGCGCGTGGCGCTCCTCCTCGAGTCGGAGCCGGGCGAGGCGGGCCCCGAGCGCTCGGCGCTCCTCGCGCACCACTACGCGCGCAGCGACGACCGCGCGAAGGCGATGGAGGCGCTCCTCCGCGCAGCCTCGGACGCGGAGAACCTGCCCTCCTACCGCACGGCGGTCGCCTTCTACCGCCGGCTCTGGGAGCTGGCCGAGGTCGACCCGGACGACCCGGCCTCGCGCCGGGCGGCGCTCGCGGCGACCAGCGGGCTCTCCCGCCTGAGCGTCGTCTTCGGCTGGCCGCCCCTCGAGGAGGCGGAGCGCGCCGCCCGCCGTGCCCGTGAGCTGGCCGAGGCCCTCGGCGACGCCGACATGCTGCCGCACATCCTGTACTTCCTCGGCGTCATCACCATGCTCGGGGAGGACTTCGAGCGCGGGCTCGCGCTGGCCGAGCAGGGCGTGGCGGTGGCCGAGCGCGCCGGTGCGAAGCTCACCGTGATGCGCATCTCGCGCGGCCTCGCCATCAACTACGCGATCGACGGGCGCTTCGAGCTGGCGCGCCGCGCGATGCGCTGGGTGATGGACGAGCTCGAGCCGACCGAGCACCGCGCCCGGCTCTCCGACCTCTACGTGAGCGCGCGCTGGATCCGCGACAACGTCCTCTACCTGTGCGACGACCTCGACGAGGCCTTCGCGAGCCTGGTCGAGACCCATGCCATGGCGCTCAGCGCGCCGAACCGCACCGTGCAGGCGGGCTCCGCCGGCACGCTGGCCCAGATACTCTTCCTGCGCGGCGAGTACGCCGAGGCGCTGCGCTGGGCGGACGAGAGCCTGGAGGGGAACGAGGCGATCGGCAACGTCTCGGGCTTCACGGCCCCAGCGGCGGTCGCGCTCGCGGCGCGCGCCGCACTCGGTCTGCCGGCCGACACCGAGCGCTACCTCGAGCTCATCGAGCAGGGTCTCGCGAGCGGGCGCACGGTGCAGGCGAACTTCCGCTTCGTCGCCGACGCGTTCCTCGCGCAGGGCGACGCCGAGCGGGCCGAGCGCTTCGTCGAGGCGCTGCGTGCGTACCCGAACTCGAGCGGCCGCCTGCGCGAAGCCTACCTCGAGACCGCGGTCGGCGAGGTGATGCTGGGCCTCGGCCGCTCCGCGGAGGCCGAGCGCCCGTTCGCCCGCGCCCTCGCGCTCGCGGAGGCGATCGGCGCGCGCTCGACCCTGGCCGCGGCCGCGCTCGGGGCGGCGCGGGCGGCCGCCGCGCGCGGCGATGCGCAAACCGGCGCCCGGCAGTTCGCGCGCGCGGTCACGATCGCGCGCGAGATGCGTCTCGGGCACTACCTTGCGCGCGCGGCGCGGCTCGGCGCGGGCGCCGCCGAAGCCGCGGACCGGGTCTGAACGGGTCTACACGGACGCTCGCCCAGCTCACCAGCGCTCGACGTACTCCGCCACCAGGTAGGCGTGGACGCGGCCGATGAAGCGCGGGATGTCGGCCTCGATCTCCGCCTGGCCCTCGGGCGAGAGGTAGACGCGGCCGCGCAGGTCCTCGGCGGACGCGAAGGCGAGCTCGGCGAAGCCGTCGTAGTCGGGACCGTCGCCGCCGAGCCGCTCGTCGACGACGCTCGTCACGTAACGCGTGGTGGCGTGGTGGCGGAGCGCCAGCGGGACGTGGCGCTCGAGCCAGTGCGCGCGGAACGCGGCGCGCGTCGTCCCCGGGACGCGCTCGAGGCACGCGAAGAGCTTCCCGCCGGGCGCGCGCCGGCCGAGCTCGGGCGGCGCGGCGGGCGCGCGCTGGACGTGCTCGGTCGTGACGTACGCGACGCTGCTGCCGAGGAAGCCCGCCACGTCGCGGGCGATGATGCGGGCGCCGTCGGGCGAGTCGTAGAGGCGCTCGCGGTAGTCGGCGAGCGTGTCGAACCAGAGCTCGCCGATCGAGTCGAGCGGCGGGGCCGGCCCGCGCGTGTCCTCGACGATGTTGACCACGTAGCGCCGGAGGGCCGGATGGTGCCGGAGCGCGAGCGGCACGTGACCGCCGAGGAGCAGCTCGACGTAGCGCTCGTGCGTCAGGTCGGGCCGCCGGCGGCAGAGGAACACCAGCTTCACCATGCGGCGGTCTTGCGCCGCGGCGCCGTCGCGGTCAAGCCTCGATCCACACCTCAGCGCCGCGGCTGGGCCTGGAAGAAGCGCCACACGCGCGCCGTCGCGGAGCGCGGCCAGCGGTGCCCCTGCGGGCCCTCGCAGTAGACGACGTCCGCGATGCACCGGGTGTAGCGCGTGCAGCCGTCGCGCTCGACGGGTGCGCCGCAGCCGTCGGCCCGCGCCCACCAGTCGCGCGCGCCGTGCACCAGCTCGGCGCGCACGACGCGGTCGGAGCGGCCATAGACGAAGAGGACGGGCACGGGCCGGACGGGCGCGCAGGTGCGCAGGTCGAGTCCCCCTGCGACCGGTGCCACCGCCGCAACGCGGTCGGCGGCGACGCAGCCGAGCAGGCTCGCGAAGAAGGCGCCGTTCGACATGCCGGTCGCGAACACGCGGCGGCGATCGATGCAGCGCTCCCGCTCGAGGCCGTCGAGGAGCGTGCGCACGAAGTCCGCGTCGCGCGTCTCGCCCGGCCGGATGTCCCAGCCGCGCCCCGTCGTATCGAGGAGGCGCACACCCTCGTGGCCCTCGGGATGGATGGCGACGAAGCCCTCGCGCAGCGCGAGCCGCCCGAGGCCGGTCCACCAGCGATGCCGCCAGGCGCTCGAGCGGAAGCCGTGGAAGGAGAGGACGACCGGGAGCGGGCGGTCGCCGGGCGCCGCCGGCGCATCGATCAGGTAGCCGCGCTCCTCGCCGCCGACGCCGAGGGTACGCCGCTCGCCGCGCAGCCGCGGGAAGGTGCCGGGGCGGCAGCCGGCGCTCGGCTCGGGCGCCACGGCCGCCGCGGCGGCGAGCGCCGCGCGCTCCTCGGGGGCCGGCTCGTGCAGCCCGCGCCCGCACGCCGCGAGCAGCGCGAGGGTGACGACCGCCCGCTCACGCCGAGCGTGCGGCAACGTACCGCTCGGTCGTGCGCTGCAGGTGGTCGCTCAGGATGCGCGTCAGGTTCAGGAACACCTTCGAGGCGATGCGCGGGTAGCGGTTCTGGATGCGCCGCAGGAAGCGCTCGTCGAGCGCCAGCACGTCGACGGCGCCCGCCGCCACCACGTCCGCGGTCCGCTCGGCGCGGCGCACGAGCCCCATCTCGCCGAACACGTCGCCGCGTCGCAGCTGATTGATGCGCTGGCGCCCGCTGCCGTCCCCGGCGAGGACCTCGGTCGTGCCCTCGATGATGACGTACATCTCGTCGCCGCGCTCCCCGCGGCGCACGATCGCCTCGCCCGGCTGGAAATGCCGGAGCTCGCCCATGAGCACGACGATGCGCGCCTGCGAGGGGCGGAGCCCCGCGAAGAGCGGGATGGTCTGCGCGGGATCGTCGCCCAGCTTCACGCCCAGGAGGTCCCAGAGCGTGATGATCTTGGTCGTGGCGAGCAGCGCGGGCAGGAGGACCAGGTTCGCGCCCAGCGACGTCGCCATGGCGACCCCGGCCAGGATGCCGAAGTTCTGGATGGGCACGAAGCTCGAGAGCGCGAAGGTGAGAAACCCGAAGAAGAGGGCGATGGTGGTGTAGACGATGGGCACACCCACGGTGCGCAGCGTGCGCACCAGCGCCGCCGTCTGGTCCGTCTCGCCGCGCAGCTCGAGGTTCAGGCGCGCCATGTAGTGGATGGTCGAGTCGACCGCGATGCCGAGCGCGATGGCGGCGATCAGGCTCGTGCCGAGGTTGAGCAGGATGCCGAGCCAGCCCATCACGCCGAAGAAGAGCATGATGGGGAGCACGTTCGGCAGGATGGCGAAGAAGCCGATCTTGGCCGACAGGAACATCGCCGTCATCACCAGGAAGATGATGGC
Organism: Deltaproteobacteria bacterium; assembly: GCA_005879795.1. Classification (NCBI taxonomy): domain Bacteria; kingdom Pseudomonadati; phylum Myxococcota; class Myxococcia; species Deltaproteobacteria bacterium. The sequence continues at coordinate 6,779 of VBKJ01000077.1, read as the reverse complement.
GAGGGCGAGCGTCAGGCTCTTGATCTGCCCGGCGACGATGTCCGAGGTCGTGCCCGTGAGCAGCACGAGCGTGCCGGTCAGCGTAACGGGAAGCTCGGCGGGGAAGTGCTCGGCCGCGTACTGCCGGATGGTGTCGAGCGTGTGCTCGATGCTACGCGACCCCGAGAGGTTGGTGCGCACGAGGATGCTGGCCTGGCTGAAGTCCTTCGTGACCACGCTCTTGAAGGTCTCGGGGCTCTTCATCATGGTGTCGAGCAGGGGCCCCAGGTTCTTCGGTTCCTGCCAGAAGGGCTTCGACGCCTCGGCGGGCACGAGGTTGCCCTGTTCGTCGATCACCAGGTCGCCGCCCTCCGCCTGCTTGTTGACGCCGGCCTCGAGCACCTCGAGGTAGTCGACGATCGAGATCGACGAGGTGATGCCCGGCTGCCTGGCGAGGAAGCCCTGCAGGTCCTTGATGAGCTTCAGCTCCTCCCAGCGCCGGAGCGCGCCGGGTTGCCGCCCGTCGATCACGATGTAGAAGGGGTTGCTGCCGACGATCCGCTGGTTGATGGTCTCGTTCGCGCGCCGCACCTCCGATGTCGGCTCGAAGTAGTAGAGGAAGTCGGAGTCCACCCGGATGCGCCACGCGCCGGCGAGCGCCGCCACCGCGAGCGCCGCCGCCCCCCACAGGATGTGGCGCCGCTTCGCGAAGGCGCGCTCGCCCACGCGGCGGAGGTTCTCGGAGAGGGTCGGCGAGATCTTGCCCGAGCGCGCGAAGCGCAGGCGAGAGGGCAGGAGCTGGAGCGCGGCGGGCAGGAAGGTCAGGCAGGTGAGGGTCAAGCAGACGACCCCCACCACCGCGAAGAGCCCGAGATCCCAGATGGCGGTGATGCGGTTCACCATGAGCGAGCCGAAGCCGATCACGGTGGTGACCGCCGAGATCGTGAGCGGCAGCCAGACGCGCGTGAAGGCGCGCACGACGATCTGGTCCGGCGGCGCGCCGGCCGCCACCTGCTCGTAGTAGCGCGCCATCACGTGGATCGCGTACGAGCTGCCGACCACGAGCAGCAGCGGGGGCAGCACGAACGTGCCGAGCGTGATCGCCTTTCCGGCGAGCACGATGATGCCGAGCGTCCACACCAGTGCCCCCCCCACGGTGAGCACCGGCAGGATCACCCCCCGAACCGTCCGGAACGAGAACCAGAGGACGATCAGCACGAGCACGAGAGCGACGGGCGTGAAACGCACCAGGTCGCGGCGCATGAGCTCGACCGCGGCCTGCTTCACGTGCGCCGCGCCCGTGTAGAAGAACTCCTCCGGACCGCGCTCGGCGGCGAGGATCGCCCCGATCTTCCGGTCGATGCCGAGGTCGAGGTACTGCGCGTCGGTCAGGTTCTTGAAGAAGACGTTGATCGCCGCGCCCGTGAAGTCGTCGGAGACCAGGTTCTTGCCGTAGAGCGGCGTCGCCGCGAGCTTCTTCTTGAGCGCCTCGACCTCGGCCGGCTCGGGCGGGATGCGCGGCAGGAGGCGCGGCGGATGCAGCACGTCGGCCGCCGGGTCGACGGCGTTGGCGATGCTGAGCACGCGTTCGACGCCCTCGACCTTCGCGATCAGGTCGGTCACGCGTGCGATCTTCTCGATCGTGGCGGGCGCGAAGATGTTCTGGGCGCGCATCCCCACCACGCCGACCGCGTCGCTCCCGAAGATGGCGCGGGTCTGCGCGTAGTACTCGACCTTCGGGTCGTGCGCTGGCAGCATGCTCTCGAGCGAGTTCTCGATGCGGAGGTGGAGCGCGAAGGCGCCCAGCGCCGCGGTCACGGCCAGGTTCACGACCACGACGGCGAGCGGGTGACGGGCGAGCCACCGCGCGAAGGCGTCCATGGGGGCGGCGAATTATAGCCTGCCCCCCGCCCGGTGCCAGCGAGCGCGCCGCCCGCTTGCATCGGCCGCGCGGCCGGCAGTAAGGTCCGCGGCCTGTCCGCCGAGGAGGTTCCCGTGCGCCGCATCGCCATCCTCGTCCTGACTGTCGCGCTGGTCACGAGCGCACGCGCCGGGCTCTCGCCCGAGCTCGACCGCGCGCTGCACGAGGCCAAGTACGTCTACATCCAGAGCGAGCGGAAATCGGGCGCGCTCGGGAAGGCCGCGGAGATCTGGTTCTACTACGACGGCAAGGCCGTGTACGTGGGCACGCCGCCCACCACCTGGCGCGTGCGGCGCATCAAGCGGGGGCGACCCAGGGCGCGCATCGCGGTCGGCAAGGCCGACGGGCCGGCGTTCGAGGCCCGGGGCGAGGTGGTCCGTGACGCGGCCGCCGAGCAGCGCCTGATGGACGAGTACGCCCGCAAGTACCCCGAGGGCTGGTCGCGCTTCGCGGACAAGTTCCGCGCCGGCTTCAAGAACGGCGAGCGCGTCCTCGTCCGCTACGCGCCGAAGTAGCGCGATGGACCCCGGGAAGGCGTCCCTCACGGGGCGCGTCGCGCTCGTCACCGGCGCCGGGGCGGGCATCGGCAAGGGGATCGCCCTCGGGCTGGCGGCCTTCGGCGCCCGGCTCGCCGTCCTCGAGCTCGACGCGGCCTCGGCGCACGCCACCGCCGCAGAGATCGAACGGGCAGGCGGAGCGGCGCTCGCGCTCCCCACCGACGTGCGCGACGGCGAGGCGGTCGAGGGGGCCGTGGCCGCCGCCGTGGAGCGCTTCGGCGGCGTCGACGTGCTGGTCAACAACGTGGGCGGCACGTTTCGCGCCGCCTTCCTCGAGACCAGCGAGAAGGGCTGGGACGCCCTCGTGCGCGCCAACCTGAAGACGGTCCTGCACGGCACGCGCGCGGTCGCGCCGCGCATGATCGCTCGGGGCCGCGGCGGGAGCATCGTCAACATCGTCTCGATCGAGGGCGGGAGGGCGGCGCCCTTCTACGCGGTCTACGCCGCGTGCAAGGCGGCGGTCATCGGCTTCACGCAGTCGATGGCGCTCGAGCTGGCGCCGCACGCGATCCGCGTGAACGCGATCGCGCCCGACCTCTGTCTCACGGAAGGGCTCGCGAAGCTCGCGGGCGAGGCCGAGCGCGAGCGGCATCGCTTCCTCGTGCCGCTCGGCCGCGCCGGCGTGCCCGAGGACATCGCCGGCGTGGCCGTCTTCCTCGCCTCCGACCTGGCCGGCTACGTGACCGGCGTCACGCTTCCTGTCGACGGGGGCACGTGCGCGGCCGCCGGATGGTACCGTGATCCCGAGGGCGAGGGCTGGCTCCTCGGTCCGCCCCCGCGGCGCCGCTAGCTAGAGACCGTACAGGTGCGCCGCGTTCTCGCCGAAGAGCCGCCGCCGGCGGTCGGGCGGCAGCCGCTCCCCCAGCTCGCGCAGCTCCGCCATGTAGTCCGCATCGTGGTCGCTGTGCGGGTAGTCGGTGGCCCAGAGAAAGCGGGCCTCGCCGACGTACTCGATGACGGCCGGGAGCGCGCGCTCGTCGGGGTCGGCGGAGATCCAGCACTGCCGGCGCACGTAGGTGCTCGGCAGCTCGCTGAGCGGCAGCGTGACCCGCAGCGGTCCCCTGGCGAACGCGTCCATGCGGTCGAGCCAGTAGGCGAGCCAGCCCGCGCCCGACTCGAGCACGACCACCTTGAGCCGCGGGAAGCGGTCGAAGGTCGCATGGAGGAAGAAGGTCGAGAAGGCCTGCTGCACGGCCTGCGCGAACATGAGCTGCAGGTACCAGATGCCCTGCACCACGCCCTCCGGCCAGGTGAGGCCGTCGAAGCGATGGTGGAGGTCGCGCGCCTTCGGGTCCACGCCGGTGTGGATGGCGATCGGCACGTCGAGCTCCTCGGCCGCGGCCCACAGCGCATCGTGCGCCGGATGGCCGTGCGGCACGCCGCTCAGCGTGAAGGGGAGGAGGAAGCCGCCCCGCGCGCCGGCGCGCACGGCGCGCTCGAGCTCGCGCGCCGCGTCCTCGGGGTCGCCGAGCGAGAGGTGGGCGATGGGGACGAGGCGCCCGCCGCTCCCCGCGCAGAACTCCTCGATCCAGCGGTTGTAGGCGCGCGCGTGGGCGAGCGCATAGCCTGGGTCGGGCGCCTCGGCCTCCCACTGGAGCCCGAGGCTCGGGTAGAGGAGCGCGCGCGCGATGCCATCGTGATCGAGGAGCCGGAGACGCGCCGCGGGGTCGGTCGCCGCCGCCGGCGCGCTCTCCGCGTACCGCCCCGCGAGGCACGCGGCCGCCAGGTCCTCGAGGCTCTTCCCCATGCCGCCCAGGCCGCCCAGCATCTCGGGCGTGGTGAGCCGCGCCGGGCGGCCATCGATCTCGAGGACGTCGCGCCCGTCGCGGCCGCGCCGCACGCGGATCGCCCGCGCGCGGTACGCGGGCTCGAGGTAGCGCTCCCACACGTCGGGCGGTTCGAGGACGTGGCCGTCCGCGTCGATGACGAGGTCCACGGCGACGTCGTTACACCCCGGGATCGTCGGGCGGCAAGCGGGGCGCGCGCCGTTGACAGGTCCACCCGGGGGCATTAGTCGGTCGGGATGCCGATCGACCCGAGCGAGCTGCGCACGGTGATGGGGTGCTTCGCGACCGGCGTCACCGTCATCACCACGCGCGACCAGAGCGGGACGCCCTACGGGCTCACCGCCAACGCGGTCACCTCGCTCTCGCTCACGCCCCCGCTCCTCCTGATCTGCGTCGACCGCAAGGCCGAGACCTACCCGCACTTCTTCGACTCGAAGATCTTCGCGCTCAACATCCTCGCCGAGGATCAGGAGGCGGTGTCGCGGCGCTTCGCGACCACGGGCGGGGACAAGTTCGTCGGCCTGGAGTTCCGGCTCGGCCGGCTCGGGACGCCGATCCTCGCCGGCACCCTCGGGCACGTCGAGTGCCGGATCATCGACACGCTCGAGGGCGGCGACCACGTCATCCACATCGGCGAGGTGAAGCACGCCGAGGCGCGCGCGGGGAACCCGCTGATCTTCTTTCGCGGCAAGTACCGCCACCTGACCGATCCCTGAACCCGCATGCCGCTGCCGGAAACCCGCTGCGGCCGGGTGCAGCCGTGACTTCGACCCGCTTGCGCGCTCGAACCTCGCCGGCTAAGAGCCGCACAGCACACCAGGGAGGGAATCCATGCGACACCTCGTCCGCGCCGTCGCCGCCTCGCTCGTCCTCGCGATCGCCCCTCCCGCCTGGGCCCAGGCGACTGCCACCGAGATCAAGAAGGAGCTTTTCCCCAAGTACAAGAAGGCGCAGGCCGAGGGGAAGGATCTCGGCGAGGCCGGCAAGGAGTACGAGGCGGGCAACAAGGCGCTCGCGGATGGGCTTCAGGAGGAGGCCCTCGAGCACTTCAAGAAGGCCAAGGCCGCCTGGCCGGCCGATGCCAAATAGGTGGCGCTCGGGTGGAGATCGGCGTCCTGATGTTCGTGACCGGGAGCGCGCTCCCGGTCACGGACCTCGCCCGTGCCTGCGAGGAGCGCGGCTTCGAGTCCCTCTGGGCGCCCGAGCACCCGCTCGTCCCCGCCCGCTACGAGACGCGCTACCCGCTCTCCGACGACGGCAAGCTGCCGCGCCCGTACACCGAGCTGCCGGACTGCTTCGTCACGCTCGCTGCGGCGGCGGCGGTCACCCGCCGGCTCCGCGTCGGGACCGGCATCTGCCTCGTCCCCGAGCGCGATCCGCTCCTGACCGCGCACCAGGTCGCGACGCTCGACTGGCTCTCGGGCGGCCGCTTCCTCTTCGGCGTGGGGGCGGGCTGGCTGCGCGAAGAGATGGACCTCTTCACGCCGCACTTCCCGTATCGCTTTGCCTTCATGCGCGAGGCGGTGGCCGCGATGCGGAAGCTCTGGACCGAGGACGCTCCCTCGTTCGAGGGCAGGTGGGTGCGCTTCCCGCCCGCCGTCTGCCGGCCGAAGCCGGTGCAGCGGCCGTACCCGCCCGTCATCCTGGGAGGCATGGGCCCCAACGCCATGAAGCGGGTGGCGAGCTGGGGCGACGGCTGGATGCCGATCGCGCTGCCCGCCGACGAGGTGCCGGGTGCGCGCCGCACGATCGAGCAGCTGGCCCGCGCCCGAGGGCGTGATCCGCGCCCCATCTCGATCTCGGTCATGATCGGCGCGCCCCCTGGCCTGGAGAGCCCCGCCGTCGACATGATGCCGTCGCGCGAGGTGCTCGCGCGCTACGCCGAGGCGGGCGCGGAACGCGTCATCGTGTCGGTGCCGACCCTCGCCGGTGACGAGGCGCGCCGGCACCTGGACCGCATCGCGGCCGCGCGTCCCTAGCTGGTCCGCACACCGGCTGCGCACCGTCGGCATCGTGCCGCTCCACGACGGCGGGCGCACGACCCGCTTCTATCGCCTCGCGTAACGCGGGGACGCGGCGCCTCAGCGACGCTTGCGCCGCGCGGGCTTCGCCGGCTTCGGCGGCGCCGCGGACGCCTTGATCAGGCGCATCGCGGTGGCGGCCGTCGCCTCGTCGGCGAAGCCGAACGTGGCCGTGAACTTGCGCCCGAGCACCTGCGCCACGAGGAAGGCGATGTTGATGCCGGCGTCCGCGAGGGCGCGCGCCATCGCGGCGCCCAGGCCCGGGCGGTTGTCGCCCTCGACCAGCAGGCACGGGATGTCCCTGCTCTCCGCCAGCCTGGCCTGGGCGGCCGCGGCCGTCGCCCGCTTGCCGCTCACGGGGTAGAGCTCGATGGCCGCGCGCTCCGGAGTCTGCGGCAAGCGATAGCCCATGACCAGGCGCAGGTCCGCGCCCGCCTGGGCGAGCGGCTCGAGGGTGCGCGCGAGCGCGCCCGGGTGGTTGTCCACGTCCGCGCGCCAGAGGGTGATACGCTTG
>VBKJ01000076.1 GCA_005879795.1 Deltaproteobacteria bacterium | reverse complement strand
TCGGCCTGCGCGCGCACCTGGAACGTGCGCCCGAAGCGATTGAAGTCGTTGACGTACACGGACCCGAGGTAGACCTGCAGCGTGTCGAAGACGTTCGCGAGCGGGACGCCGAGCTTCTCCGCCTTCACGCGGTCGATGTCGGCGTACAGCTGCGGGGCCGAGGCGCGAAAGGTGGTGAACACCCTGGCAACGTCCGGATCGGCGCGCGCCGCGCCGACGTAGGCGTCGGTCACCTCCTGCAGCGCGCGGAACCCCTGCCCGGCACGATCCTGGACGAGGAGCTTGAACCCGCCTGAGGTGCCGAGGCCCTGCACCGGCGGCGGTGGGATCACGAAGATGCTCGCCTCCTCGATCTCGGACAGGCGCCGCTGCAGCGTCGCGATGAGCTCGTTGGCCGTCGGCCCGTGACGCCGCTCCTCCCACGGCTTCGGGCCGACGAAGATGGCGCCCGCGTTCGAGCTATTGGCGCGCGTCGCGCCCGAGAACCCCGCGAACGCGACCGCGAACTGGACGCCCGGCGTCGCGAGGATGACCTCGCCCGCTCGCCGCACGACGGCATCGGTCCGCTCGAGCGACGCTCCGTCGGGGAGCTGGATCGCGACGATGACATAGCCCTTGTCCTGCGCCGGAATGAAGCCCGTCGGGATGGTCCGGAACCCGACCACGATGAGACCGAGCAGGAGGGCATAGCTGGTGAGCGCGAGGGCGGGTCGGTGTACCAGGCGGCCGACGGCCCCTCCGTAGCGCTCGCCGGTCCGCTCGAAGACCCGGTTGAAAGCCCGGAAGAACCGCCCGAACAGGCGGTCCCACAGCCGTCCGAACCAGTCCTTCTCGGCGCCCTCGGGCTGGAGGAGGAGCGCGCACATCGCCGGGCTCAGCGTGAGCGAGTTGAACGCCGAGAGGATGGTCGCCACCGCGATCGTGAGGGCGAACTGCCGATAGAACTGGCCCGCGATGCCGCCGAGGAAGGCCGTCGGCACGAAGACCGCCGAGAGACCGAAGGCGATTGCGATGACGGCGCCCGTCACCTCGTCCATGGCGCGGTGCGCGGCCTCGCGCGGCCCGAGGCCGGCGGCGATGTGGCGCTCGACGTTCTCGACCACCACGATCGCGTCGTCGACCACGATGCCGATGGCCAGCACGAGACCGAAGAGCGAGAGCATGTTCAGCGAGAAGCCGAAGGCCTTCATCGCGGCGAGGGTCCCCACCAGCGATACCGGAATGGCGAGCAGCGGGATCAGGCTCGCGCGCCACGTCTGGAGGAACACGAGCACGACGATCACGACGAGCCCGACCGCCTCGAAGAGCGTGTGGATCACCTCGTTGATCGACTCGCGGACGAACACCGTCGGGTTGTAGACGATCTTGTATGCGAGCCCCTCGGGGAAGCTCCGCGACAGCTCCTCCATCGTGCGCTCGACCGCGTCCGCCGTCGCCAGCGCGTTGGAGCCCGGCAGCTGTGCGATCGCCATCGCCACCGCCGGCTCGTTATTGAGGTAGCTGTTGACGGAATAGTCGCGCGCCGCCAGCTCGATACGCGCGACGTCGCGGACGCGCGTGATGCGTCCGTCGGCCCCCGTCTTGACGACGATGTTCTCGAACTCCTCGGGCTCGCGCAGCCGGCCGAGCGTCGTCACGGGGAGCTGGAACGCGTGCCCGGCGGGCACGGGCTGTTGCCCGACGGCCCCCGAAGCCACCTGCACGTTCTGCTCCCGCAGGGCCCGAACGACGTCGCTGGTCGCGATGTTCCGGCTCGCGAGCCGGGCGGGGTCGAGCCAGACGCGCATGCTGTACTCGCGCAGCCCGAAGAGATTGACGTCGCCGACGCCCTCGAGTCGTCGGAGCGCGTCCCGCACCTGGATGAGCGCGAAGTTGCCGATGTAGAGCTGGTCGTAGCGCCTGGTGGGCGAGAGGAGATGCACCACCATCAGGAGGTCCGGGGACGACTTGAGCGTCGTGACCCCGACCCGCCGGACGTCCTCGGGCAGGCGGGGCTCGGCGATCGCCACGCGGTTCTGGACGAGCACCTGCGCCTTGTCGAGGTCGGTGCCCAGCCGGAACGTGATCGTGAGCGTCATCTGGCCGTCGGTCGTGCTCTGCGACGACATGTAGAGCATGTCCTCGACGCCGTTCACCTCCTGTTCGATCGGCGTCGCGACCGTGTCCGCGATGACCTCGGGCGGCGCCCCGGGGTACGAGGCCTGCACCACGATCGTCGGCGGCACGACCTCGGGGTACTGGGCGACCGGCAGCGTCCCGTAGGCCAGGCCACCCAGGATGAGCGTGACGATCGAGAGAACGGCGGCGAAGATCGGCCGGTCGATGAAGAAGCGCGAGATGTTCATCAGCGCCTGTCCCCGGGCGCCGCCGTGGTGGAGGTGGTCGCTTCCCCGCTCTCGGCCGACGGGATCGTCTCCCGCTGCGCGTCGACATTGAGCCCGGGGCGGACCCGCTGGAGACCGGCCACCACGACCCAGTCTTCCGACGTCACGCCCTCGCGGACGACGCGCAGGCCGTCGACCAGCGGCCCGATCTTCACCGTGCGGTACTGGGCTTTGCTGTCACCGTCGACCACGAAGACGAACTTCTGCGACTGGTCGCTTCCGATCGCCTCGTCGGGGAGGAGGATCGCCCGATACCGGCCGCTGCCGGGCAACCGCAGGCGGGCGAACAGCCCGGGGATGAGGCTCAGATCGGGATTCGGCAGCAGCGCGCGGCCGACGATGGTGCCGGTCCCGCGATCGACCTGGTTGTCGACGAAGTCCATCACGCCTTCGTGCGGGAACCCTTCCTCATCGGCGAGCGCCACGTGCACGGGGTTCTTGTAGTCGCGCGAGCTCGGCCGCTGCCCCGTCCGAGCGAGGCGGCTGTACTTGAGGAGCGCGCCCTCGTCGGCCTCGAAGTACGCGTAGATCGGGTCGAGCGACACGATCGTCGTGAGAAGCGTGCCCTGCGTGCCCACGCCCCCGTTGATGAGGTTTCCCTCGGTGACGAGCTTCCGCCCGACGCGCCCGGCGACCGGCGCCGACACCCGCGTGAACTCGACGTCGAGCCTGGCGGCGTCCACGGCCGCCTGCGCTTCCTCGACCGACGCCTCGGCCTGCCGCAGGTTCGACGCGCGGATGTCCGACTCCTCCTGCGAGATGGCGTGGCTCGCGAGCAGGTCCGCGGCCCGCGCGAAGTTCTTCCGCGCCAGCGCGAGCCGGGACTCCGCCAGGTCGACGTCAGCCTCGGCCCGGCGCAGCGCGGCCTCGTAGGGGCGCGGGTCGATCAGGAAGAGGAGATCGCCCTTGTGGACGATCGCGCCGTCCTGGAAGTGGATCGACTGCAGGTACCCGCTCACCCGCGGGCGCACCTCGACCGAATCGATGGCATCGAGACGCGCCGTGTACTCGTCCCACTCGGTGATCTCCCGCGCGACCGCCTGGACGACCTTGACCTTCGGCGGTGGAGGCGCCGGGGCCGGCCGCGGACCGCACGCGGAGAGGACGAGCGCGGCGGCCAGGGGTGCCCATCTTGCGCGTCGGACACGGCGCCGAATCGGCATGGTCGGATCATCTAGCTCCGGGGTCACAGTCGTCACAAGCGGGGCGAGCGTATCGGCCGCCATCGACAGGGCGATCAGGTAATGCTCCTATCGTCGACCTAACGGCGTCACCACGCCCCATCAGCGACGAAGGACTTCCCGCGCCGTCCCGGCTCGCGCTCGCGTTAATCAGCGCCTCCGCGCTCCTTCCCTCCGGGCCACCGGCGTCCGCTGCGTCGATCCTCCAATACCACCGCGACCTCGCCCGTGACGGTGTGTACGTCGACGCCGCACTCACGAGAGCCACCGCCGCGACGCTGCACCGGGACCCAACCTTCACCGCGACGACCCAGGGCGCGACCTATGCCCAGCCGCTCTACCTCGACGACGCGTCCTCCGGCCGCGACCTGATCCTCGTCGCGACGGAGGAGAACCGCGTCTACGCCCTCGACGCCACGACCGGCGCCCCGGTCTGGAGCCGCCAGCTCGCCGCCCCCGTGCCCCTCTCCGCCCTGCCCTGCGGGAACATCGACCCGCTCGGCATCACCGGCACGCCCGTGATCGACCCCGCCTCGCGCACCGTCTTCCTCGACGCGATGACGGCCCCCGACGCGCGTCACCTCGTCTTCGCCCTCTCCGTCGACGACGGGGCCACGCGGCCGGGCTACCCCGTCGACGTCGCGGCGGCGCTCGCCCGTCGCGGCCGCGCTTTCGACTCCGCGGTCCAGAACCAACGCGGTGCCCTCGCACTCGTGGCCGGGACGGTCTACGTGCCCTACGGCGGGCACTTCGGCGACTGCGGCAACTACCACGGCTGGGTCGTCGGCATCCCTGTCGCCGACCCCGGCGCGGTGCGCGCCTGGCGGACGAAGGCGCGCGGCGGCGGCGTGTGGGCGCCCGGCGGCGTCGCGTCCGACGGGACGTCGCTCTTCGTCACGACGGGCAACACGTTCGGCGCGGCGAGGTGGGGCGGCGGCGAGTCGATCATCCGCCTCCGCCCGCGCCTCGTCTTCGGCGCCCGGCGCGCTGATCACTTCACGCCGCCGGACTGGCGCGCGCTCGACGCGAACGACGTCGATCTCGGCGGCACGGCACCGATCCTGTTCGATCTCCCGGGCGCGCACCCTTCCGCGCTCGTGGTTGCGCTCGGCAAGAACGGGAAAGCCTACCTCGCCAACCGGACGAAGCTCGGAGGCGTGCGGCGTGCGCCGGCGAGCGCAACCGTCGCGAGCGGCGCGATCATCACCGGCGCGGCGGCCTACACAACGCCGACGGCGACTTACGTCGTCTTCAAGGGCGCCGGCGCACGCTGCCCGGGCCGCGCGGGCGATCTGACGGCGATCCGCATCGGCGCCGCCTCGCCGCCGACTATCGCGACCGCCTGGTGCGCGACGCAGCACGGCACCGGCTCGCCGATGGTGACGACCCTCGACGGCCACGCCGAGGCGATCGTGTGGAGCGTCGGCGCGGAGGGCGACGGCCGGCTGCACGGCTTCGATGGGGACACGGGTGAGCTCGTCTTTGCGGGCGACGGCGCCGACGACGTCATGGGTCCGATCGCGCGCTTCGCCACGCCGATCGCCGCGAAGGGCCGGGTCTTCGTCGCGGGGATGTCGGCCGTCTACGCGTTCAAACCGCAGTAGCCACGCCGCCGAGCCGCGTCAGAGCACGTCCGGTCAGTCGCCCGGCCCGAAGTCGATCGCCCGCGTCGTGCCGGCGTCGACGGCGACCTGCCGCGTCGCGGGAGCGGTGTTCCTCTTGCGCACGGTGATCGTGTGCGGCCCCTCCGGGAGGCCAAGCCAGCGTGCGTCGAGCTGCTTGGCGGTCAGCCAGAAGCGGCCGTCGAGGTCGACCGACGCGCCGTCGGGAACGCTGCGGAGCTGCACGAGTCCGTAGCTCGCCCGGCTTCCCTCACCCGGAGCCTGCGGCTGGGAGGCGCCGCCCTGCTCCTGCTCCTCCGGTGGTGGAGGCGGCTCGGTCTCGGGCTCTTCGGGTGGGTAGTAGTATGGATATGGGTACGCGTAGGCAGGCGGGTACGGGTAGTACCCGGGACCGCCGTAGAAAAACGGGTCGTAGCCCCAGTAGAAGGGGGATCCGAAGAAGAACCCGCCGTCGATGAAGACGTGCGGGCCGTGGCCATGCCCATGCCCGCCCCAGCCGCCACCGTGCCCACCGCCGCGGCCGTGGAATCCGCCACCGTGAGGCCCTCCGCCGCCGTGCATCGCGGCGCGAGCGACGCCACCTCCGAGTCCTAGGGCGAGGGCGACCACGATGACGAGCAGCCGGCCGGGTCGTCCAGTGCGCTGCATGCGCGCTTCCTCCCAGCGAGCCTAGCACACGAGCGGGGTCGAGGTCGCCCCCGCGGCACGAAGCTGCCCTGGGTGGGACGCGGCTGGTCTGCCTCGGCGTCCGCCACGTCGGCGGCGTCCTCCGCATTCGCCAGCGCTAAAGGGTTTACCGGAGGTCCGCCGATACTCCTCGCATGATGCCAGACGAGATGGCGGACAAGCTGAGGGAAGAGGCGGCGGCGTTCTTTGCTGCGCATCCCGAGGCCATAGCCTTCGAGACCACCGCCCACGGCATCCGGGCGCGGGCGGTTCCGTGGGACGGGGCGCGAATGGGGCTGCGCGTCCTAATGTGGACTCAGGGCGAGGACCGGCGGAAGGAGCCCACGTACGACAGCGATCCGCCAGCGCCCGGTCACGAGCGGCCGACGAAGGCGAGAGTTTCCACCGTCACCCGTGAGCGCGCCCGCGAGATCATCCAGGAGGTCACGCGACGAACCCCGACTAGTGAGGTCGAGGTGATCCGCGTTCTCGAGGGTTGGGTATTCCGCGCAGGGTTCGATGACGAGCTGCGCTACTACTTGTTCGCGGGCGACGGCAGTACTTCCAAGCAGGACTGGGCTCAGCGACTCCAGGACATTTGCTCAGAGCCCTGACGCCGCTGCCCGGTCAGCCGTGCGCCGAGGCGGCGCCGGTCAGTAGTTGCGCCGGCCCGAGAAGCCGCCGCGCCCGCGGTCGCCGCCGCCGCCGCCGGACGAGCGCTCCCTGGCCTCGCTCACGTTGAGCGTCCGACCCTGGAGGTCCTTGCCGTTGAACTCGGCGATCGCCCTCTGCGCCTCGCTGGCCGAGCTCATCTCGACGAACCCGAAGCCGCGCGACTGCCCGGTGGCGCGATCGGTGATGACGGCGACCGACTCGCACGTCCCTGCCTGTGAGAACAGCGCCTCCAGGTCCTTGCTCGTGGTGTCGAAGGAAAGGTTGCCGACGAAGATCTTCTTGCCCATCTCTCACTCCTCGCCCTGCTTGGGGCGGCATTCGATTTTGTCGCGGTTGCCTGGGCGAGAAGCCGACGGCTGGAAGGCTGCGGGGTCGCGCACAAACAAGAGGACGCCCTCTTGTAGCAGCGATCCGCGGTGTCGTGCAACCGCGCGACGCCGGCGCCAGCTCACGGCGTGGCGCGGCCGCGCGTCACTGCGCCCGCGGCGCTGTGTGTGGCGGCCGAGCCGACTTTTTGGCCCACCGCTTGCTTTTCAGCTGGAGTTTCGGCCTAAGAGGTGAGGCTGCGCGCGGGAAGGTCGGGCGTCGCTGCCCGGTGGTCGCCGGCCGCGAGCGCGCATTACGGGCTGGGTGTGATGAGCGGGAGCAAGGCGCGCGAAGCCGAGGGGCGGGTTCCACTCCCTGCGGGCGGAGGGGCCGCCGAGCCGGCCCTTCCCGATCGGTATCGGATCAAGCGGGACAACACCGGCGCCGTACTCACCTGCGTGGAGGCACCGACGGTCTCGGTTCGAGTCCAGCACGGGTTCACGGTGACGGCAGCGGCGGCGCGCAGCGCCGCGCCGGGCTCGGTCTTCCTCGACGGCGCGGCCCGGGGAGAACCCTTCCTCGATCCGAAGCGGGAGGTCTACAACCTCGACCACCACGAAGGGTGCGTTCGCTCCTTCTTGCTCGCCACGTGCGAGCAGGCGATGGTCCTGATCCGCAAGGGTATCGACCTCCGCAAGCGAGACTGGACGGTGTACGCCAACGACGCCGACCTGGACACGGTCCTGGCGATCTGGGTGCTCCTGAATCACCTCCGCCTGAACGACCGGAGCCCGGAGACGCGCGCACGAGTCATGCCGCTCGTGCGCCTCCAGGGTGTGATCGATGCGCAGGGGCTCGACATGCAGGATATGTCCGCGCTGCCCCCGGAGCTGCTCGCCGAGATACACGGCTGCATCGATGAGCTACGCGAGCCGGAGCTGGCGCTCAAGCGGCGAGGGCGCTGGGGCGAAAGCGATTTGCTCGGCTACACCGCCGATCGGCTGCGAGCCATTGATCGGCTGGTGTATTCGCCGACACACTTCGACGACGTCACGGACGTCGAGCAGCTGGCGCGGGGCGAGATCGCGAACGGCTCGGTCGCGGTCGTCTGCCGCTCGAAGGCCGGGATCTACGAGGTGGAGCGGCAGCTGCGCCGGCTGCACGGCAAACGGCTAGGAGTAATCGTGCTGCGCACGGGTGCCGCGACCTACACCCTGCGCCAGGTGAATCCGTACCTGCCGACGAGCCTCGAGCTGGTCTATACGCACCTCAATCTGGTGGACCCGGGAGCCGGTGGCCATCGCTCTGGCAACCGTTGGGGCGGCTCGACCGAGATCGGCGGATCGCCGCGCAGCACGGGGACCCGTCTGACCCCCGAGCAGATCGCCCGGGTGTGCCAGCAGGCGTTCCGCCCGCCCGCCCTAGCCCAGCGCCTCCGCCGGATCGCGGGCGCAGCGCTCGGCAGCGCAGGGATCCTGCTGGCCGCGCTGGCGTCGGTCTCCCTGCCCGGCCTGATCGGACGGGGCGCCGGTGCGCCGAGCGGGCTCGCGGCGAGCCCGGCGCAGTTCTCCGTGTTGCTGGCGACGCTCGGCGGCGCACTCCTCCTCATCCGAGGCCTGCGCGCGCCGGGGCTGTACGGCTTACGGCGCCCCGCCGGGCTCGACTGGTGCCTCCTTCTGCCCTTCGCCATCGTTGGCGCGCTGGCGGGCGGCGTGTGGATTCCCGTCCCAGCAACGACCCCCGTGTCCGGGTGGCTCCTGGGCGTTCTCGCGCTTCCTCTCGCGGCCGAGGTGATCTTCCGGGGTCTCGTCCATGGCGGCCTCGTGGCGAGCTTCGCAATGCAGGAGTGCGGTGGTCCCTGGCTCCTCTCCTGTCCGGTCATCCTCTCGGCCGGATTCTACGCGCTCTGGGGCGCCATCCTGCGGCACCCCGCCATCTCGCTGATCCAGGCCATCCCCGGAGGCTCCGATTCCGTGCTTCCGCTCCTCGGCGCCCTGCTCTTCGGAGCAGCAGCAGGCATGGCCCGCGAGCGCTCCGAGAACATCGCGACGCGCTAGAAGCGGCACGCGAGCCCCCGGCCGTGCGCCTTCTAGGCACATCAACCGGTCCGGCGGGCGGCATCGCCGGGATGGAGCGCCGTGGCGGCCGGCTCTGCCTGCGACTGACAAACGATCGACCATGCGCATTGTCATCTTCATCCAGGAGAACAAGACGACCGACTTCTACTTCCCAACGCTCGCAAGGTGGGGCGCGGATGTTCTGAATCTCGGCAACCTCCTCCAGAACGCTCCGGACTTCGACCAGCCGCACGACCGCAACTCGTGGGTTCACTACAAAATGGGAGACTACCCTGCGCCCCGGCTTCAAGTCGATAACGACCGGGTGATCCCGTTCTACAGCTGGCTGGCCAAGCAGTTCACGTTTTGCGATCACCACTTCGGCCTTGGGACAAACTCAACGCCCGGGCACATGCTGGCCATTGGAGGTCAGACGCCTACATTGAGGAATCCTCCCTCGACCCAGACGGAACCGATGTGGGATCTTCCTACGATCTTCAAGCGGGTCGAGAGGGCGGGCCTCACCTGGGCGGCTTTTCCGGACGACAACGACTACCCCGTGAAGTACTACACCGAGCTCAGCGATCCTGCGAGCAAGAGTAACATCCACGCGTCGGCGAAATCGGGCGATAAGTTCGTCGAGATGGCCGGCAAGGGTACGCTACCGGAACTCTGCTACGTCTGGAGTCCCAGCGGCTACGACGAGCATCCGCCGCGCAAGCCCGACCCGAAGTACGCACAGAGGGGCCACGACCTCACCTGGCAGCGCGTGGACGCGATGGTGAAGTCCGGAGGATGGGCTGACACGGTCTTCATCCTCACGTGGGACGACTGGGGCGGATACGCAGACCATGTCTCGACCCCTGACGCCGAAACCGTGCCGGATGCCCTGCACCCGCGAGGTTTTCAGGCGATCGGAGGTTCGCGCATCCCGTTGATCATGTTCGGTGAGACAGTGAAGCAAGGGATTGAGTCGGAGTGGCACTCGCACGCCAGTCTTCCCAAGACCGTCATCGACCTCTTCGGACTCGACAAATTTGGCGTTCCTCGAGTGGACGACGCGCCCTCGCTCGCAGGCCGCGTCGATGCCACGCTCCGGCGTCCTAAACCTCCCGCGTTCGGGAGCACGATCGTCCAGCCGCCACCACCCAACCCCACACCCAACCCGGTCCCTCCCGCGCCATGGGCGGGCCCGAACGCCAAGCCGCTTCCCGATCTCGTCGGCAACAAGGGCAAGCGCATCCCGGCTCCCCGCGATGGACTCGTTCGGCCGCAGCCGCCCCAGCTCCCCTCCGAAGCCGAGTGACCCCGAGCCTGCGTCGCTCCCATGGATGGATGATAGCCCTCATTTCCCATATGACCGAGGCGCAGCGCCGGTCGCTCATGAGCGCAGAAGGGAGCACTCGATGAACGCCAAGAAAAGCGTCCGCCGGATTCGCCTGGGCCATCTGAAGAACGAGAAGTTCGCACATATGCCGCACACGCAATACCCGCAGTTGCAATACAACGGCGGGCCCGTGCTCGCCAATGTCGAGGTCTTCACCATCTTTTGGGGCGGTGCCTGGAACAACCAGCCCACCCTGGTGAAACTGTCACAAAGCATCAACGACTTCGTCAAGTTCATCTTGACCAGCTCGCTGATCGATCAGCTCGCCGAGTACAGCGTTCCGAATCACGCGATCGGTCACGGAAAGTGGGTGGGCACCAAGACGCTCCGCACCGAGCCGGGTCCTCTGATCGACGACTCGGCTATCCAGACCACCCTGCAATCCTGGATTGCGAACGAACCCGGTTTTCCCCAACCCAATGCCAACTCCCTCTATTTCATCTACTTCCCTCCGGGGACGGTAATCACTCTCGAGACAGATTCGTCGTGTCAAACATTCGGTGGCTATCACGATGACATCGGCGGGAGAATCTTTTATGCCGTCGAACCGTTCTGTATGGCCAATTCGAGCAACCTAAGCCAGCTCGATTTCTTCACTCTCACGAGTTCCCACGAACTCTGTGAAGCGATCACTGACCCAATCCCCGGCCAAGGCTGGTACTGGTTCAAAGATCAGAAACATCAGGGTGAAATCGGCGACATTTGTGAATCTGTCCCGAATGCGGAAGAACGTATGGGGGGTTACCTCGTCCAGCGAGAGTGGTCGAACCACCTGAAGGGTTGCGTATGAAATACGCCATCCTCATCGCCCGAGTCCTCCTCGGGATCGTGTTCGGTGTCTTCGGGTCCAACGCCTTCCTGCACTTCATTCCTACGCCGCCATTGCAGGGCCAGGCCGGCGCGTTCATCGGAGCGCTCATCGCCAGCGGCTACGTTTACGTCGTCGCCATGCTCCAGATCGTCGGCGGTCTGCTTCTGCTCATCGGCCGCTTCGTCCCGCTCGGCCTCGCGCTGCTCGGCCCGGTCATCGTGAACATCATGCTGTATCACATCTGTCTTGATCCGAGCGGTCTCCCGGTTGCCATCTTCGTCTCCCTCCTCGCGCTCTTCCTACTCTGGGTGTATCGCGATCGCTTCGCGGTTCTGCTGAAACCGTAAGCCCTGCGGTGGGGTTTCTGGTCGGGGGGCCATGGCCTGGGGGGTCAGGGGCCAGCGCTTGGCATTTCGAGCACTTAGCCGCGTCCGGGAACGTTCCTCGCGAACGTGTCGATCGCGCGGCCCCTCGTTCGTCGCGAGAGTAGAGCCAGGGTTCACATCCGGTCGAGACCGGAAGACCCGAAGGAGGCATGACGATGCGATTTATGATGATGATCAAGGCCGACAAGAACACCGAGGCGGGCGTTCTCCCGAGCAAGGAGCTCGTGGCCGCCATGGACGAGTTCAACCAGGAGATGGTGAAGGCCGGCGTGATGCTCGCCGGCGAGGGGCTCCACCCGAGCTCGAGGGGCGCGCGCATCACGTTCCATGGAGGAGGGAAGCGCACCGTGACCGATGGGCCTTTCACCGAGACGAAGGAGCTGATCGCCGGCTTCTGGCTCATTCAGGTGAAGTCGAAGGAAGAGGCGATCGAATGGGCCTCGCGCTGCCCCGATCCGCTCGGTCCAGGTGAGACGGCCCAGATCGAGATTCGCCAGGTGTTCGAGGCGTCGGACTTCCCTGCCGCGCTCCAGGAGGCCGCGGGCAACGAGCCCAAAATGCGCGCGCAGCTCGAGCAGGGTTGGCCGAAGCCCCCGCAAGCCTAGCCCGGCCTCGATCGGAAGGGAGGGTGTCATGCCGTACCTGCTACTGATCCTGGAGCAGGGAGAAAGAAGACGGAACCGATCGGCGGAAGACGGACGTCGGGCCTACGCGCGCATGGTCCGCTTCACCGAGGATCTCAAGGCCCGCGGCGTGCACAAGGCCAGCGACTCGCTCAGGTCCGATGCCGAAGGGGTGCGGGTCGAGGCTCGAGGCGGTAAACGCACCCTCATCGACGGTCCGTTCGCAGAATCCAAGGAGATCGTCGGAGGCTTCTTCCTCCTCGATTGTCAGACCAAAGAGCAAGCGATCGCGATCGCCAGCGAGTGCCCCGCGACCGAGTGGGCCACCGTCGAGGTGCGCGAGATCGGCCCCTGCTGGGAGGGTAAGGACTGAGGCCCCGCTCGCGGCACCCCTCGGTCTTGCACTAGCGGGCGAAGATGCTGTGATCGGAAGCCGTGACGGCTTCCGATACCCATCGCGCGATCAACGCGGTCTGGAGAATCGAGTCGGCCAGGCTCATCGCCGGTCTCGCACGGATCGTGCGCGACGTCGGGCTTGCCGAGGACCTCGCGCAGGAGGCGCTCCTCGCCGCGCTCGAGCGGTGGCCGGAGTCGGGCATTCCCGACAATCCGGGCGCCTGGCTCATGGCCACCGCGAAGCATCGCGCGATCGACCACCTTCGCCGAAGCAAGCTGCTCGAGCGCAAGCACGAGGAGCTCGGTCGCGAGATCGAGGCCCAGCAAGAGATGGCCGCGCCGGATCTCGACGCCGCGATCGACGACAACATTGGCGACGACCTCCTGCGCCTCGTGTTCATAGCGTGTCATCCGGTGCTCTCGACCGAGGCGCGCGTTGCGCTCACACTCCGCTTGCTCGGCGGTCTGACGACCGAGGAGATCGCGCGTGCGTTCCTCGTCCCGGAGCCGACCGTCGCCCAGCGCATCGTCCGGGCCAAGCGGACTCTCGCCGAGAAGCGCGCCCCCTTCGAGGTCCCCCGCGGCGCCGAGCTCGCCGCCCGGCTGTCGTCGGTGCTCGAGGTCGTCTACCTCGTCTTCAACGAGGGCTACTCGGCGACCGCCGGTGACGACTGGATGCGACCGGCGCTCTGCGAGGACGCGCTCCGTCTCGGCCGCATCCTGGCCGAGCTGGTTCCGAAGGAGCCGGAGGTCCACGGCCTCGTCGCGCTCATGGAGATCCAGGCGTCGCGCTCGAGGGCGCGGACCGGTCCGTCGGGAGAGCCCGTGCTGTTGCTCGATCAAGACCGGGCACGCTGGGATCACGTCCTCGTCCGTCGTGGTCTCGTGGCGCTCGAGCGCGCCGAGGCGCTCGGCGGCGTGCGGGGGCCGTACGCGCTGCAAGCCGCCATCGCCGCCTGTCACGCACGAGCGCGTACGCCGGCGGAGACGGACTGGACGCGCATCGCGGAGCTCTACGAAGCGCTCGCCCGGCTCACGCCCTCCCCCGTCGTCGAGCTGAATCGCGCGGTCGCGGTCGCGATGGCATTCGGTCCGGCAGCGGGCCTCGAGCTCGTCGATGCGCTGACCTCGGAGCCGGCCCTGCGGAGCTACCACCTCTTGCCGAGCGTGCGCGGCGACCTCCTGGCGAAGCTCGGTCGTTTCGACGAGGCACGGGCGGAGTGCGAGCGCGCGGCATCGCTCACCCGCAACGCACGGGAGCGCGAGCTGCTCCTCGAGCGCGCCGCCGCGTACGCACGCGGATCGGCACATCACTCGACCACGTCGTAACGGTGGCGAGCAAGGGCGAACAGGTCGTCGTCGACGTCGCCGGGCGCGAGGTCGCGATCTCCAACCCGAGCAAGGTCTACTTCCCGGACGCCGGCATCACCAAGCTCGAGGTCGTGCGCTACTACCTGGCGGTGGCCGAGGGGGCGCTGCGCGGAGCGGGCGGCCGGCCGAACGTACTGGTCCGCTACGCCAACGGGATCCACGGGGACTTCTTCTACCAGAAGCGGGCGCCCGCCTCGCGGCCGACCTGGATCGAAGTCGTCGCACTACGCTTCCCCTCCGGCCGCGCGGCCGAGGAAGTCGTGCCACGCGACGCGGCGGCGCTGGCCTGGATGGTGAGCCTGGGATGCCTCGAGCTCCACCCGCACCCGGTCCGCGCGGAGGATCTCGAGCACCCCGACGAGCTCCGCATCGACCTCGACCCGATGCCGGGCATCGAGTGGCCCCAGATCCGAGACGTGGCCCGGGTGGTCCGGGAGGTCCTGGCCGACTTCGGTCTGGTGGGCTGGCCCAAGACCTCGGGCTCGCGGGGCATCCACGTCAACGCGCGCATCCATCGCCGCTGGTCGTTCACGCAGGTGAGGCGCGCCGCCCTGGCGCTCGCGCGTGAGGTCGAGCGGCGGGCGCCTGACCTCGCCACCAGCAAGTGGTGGAAGGAGGAGCGCCACGGCGTGTTCCTCGACTACAACCAGAACGCCAAGGACCGCACGGTCGCAGGCGCCTACTCGGTGCGCCCCAGGCCCGACGCCCGGGTCTCCGCGCCCGTGACCTGGGATGAGCTCTTCGAGTGCAGGCCCGAGGACTTCACGCTGCGCACCGTGCCCGCTCGCTTCGCCGCCATCGGGGACCGGCACGCGGGCATTGACCAGAGTCCCTGCTCGCTGGAGGCGCTGCTGGAGCTGTCGGCGCGGCAGGAAGCGGCGGGCCTCGGCGATGCGCCCTGGCCGCCGCACTACGCGAAGCAGGCCGGCGAGCCGCCGCGCGTCCAGCCGTCGCGAAGGAAGGGCGGAGCGAAGCCGAGCGGCCGGCGCGTCACCACGAAGCCCCTGATCGAGATCGGCCGCGCCGCGAAGAAGGCGGAGGCGCTGGCGGGGCTCGAGCGCTGGAAGACGCGGCATCCCCGCACCGCCTCCCACCTCCAGCCCGCCGACGTATTGGTGGACGCGATGCGCGGGCGCTCCGCCACCTGGACCCGCGTCCGCGTGAACCTCGAACACGTACCGGAGGCGCTGCGGCCGGGCCAGGAGCCGCTCGATCCCGACTACGACCCGTACGCACGCTCTACGGGGGGACCAGTCGGAAAATCTCGGCGAGCTCGGCGGGGGGCGTGACCTCGAGCTGGTCGTAACGGCAGTCGGCCGGCCGCTTGTCGGGACGCCAGCGCACGAAGACGGCGGCGTGTCGGAAGCGATCGCCCTGGAGGTGGTCGTACTTGACCTCGCACACGCGCTCGATCCGCAGCGGCTCCCAGGAGAGATCCTTGCCCGCGCTCCAGCGGCTCTGGGCGCCCGGCATGCGGACCGCGCCGTCGGTCACTCCCGCCCAGTTCCGCCAGGGATGCGACGCGAGCGCGTCCTTGCGCAGTGGCGCCAGCTCCCGCGCAAGACGGCGGCGGGACTCCATCGGGAACGACGAGGTCACGCCCACGTGGTGCAGCGCTCCGGCATCGTCGTAGAGCCCCAGCAGCAGCGATCCGACCAGAGTTCCCGGACCGTGCTTGTGCCAGCGGAAGCCCGCCACCACGCAGTCCGCGGTACGTGCGTGCTTGACCTTGATCATCACGCGCTTGCCGGGCTGATAGGTCGCGCTCTCGGGCTTGGCGATCACGCCGTCGAGTCCGGCGCCTTCGAAGCGATGGAACCATTCCTCGGCCACCGAGCGCTCGCGACGGCAAGGCGTGAGATGGACGCGGCCCGAGGTCCGCTCCAGCGCCTTCTCCAGCAGGAGGCGGCGCTCGGCCTGCGGGCGGGAGCGGAGGTCGCCGTCTCCGGCGAGCAGGTCGAACGCGACGAAGGAGGCGGGCGTCTCGGCGGCGAGCTTCTTCACCCGCGACGCCGCCGGGTGCAGTCGCAGCTGCAGCGCGTCGAAGTCGAGTCCGCGCTCGGTCGCGATCACGATCTCGCCGTCGACCACGCAGCGCGCCGGCAGGCTGGTCCGAAAGCCCGCTTCCAGCTCGGGGAAGTACCGGTCGAGCGGCTTCAGGTCGCGGCTCTGGATATAGAGCCGGTCGCGGTCGCGGAACACGATGGCCCGGAAGCCGTCCCACTTGGGCTCGAACAGCCAGCCGTCGCCCGCGGGCAGGTCCGTCGCGAGCTTCGCGAGCATCGGCTCGATTGGCGGTTCGATCGGGAACCCCGCGGCCGCGTCTTCTCTTCCCATCAGCGCGCGCCTGCGCGCCGCGCGGCGATCCGCCGCTCGGCGGACGTCCAACCCGCGTCGAAGGGGTGCCCCGGCTGGTCGAGGTCGACGATCAGTGGCGCGTGGTCCGAGGGAATGGGCTTGCCCTTGCGCGCCTCGCGGTCGATCTCCGCCCATACCGTGCGCCCGGCGACCGGGCGCGTCACCAGCAGGTGGTCGATGCGCATGCCGATGTTCTTGTGGAAGTTGCCGGCGCGGTAGTCCCACCATGTGTAGCGGCCGGGCTCGGGATGGCGCTGCCGATAGACGTCGATCAGTCCCCAGCGGCAGAGCCTCCCGAACGCGTCTCGCTCCGCTGGGGAAACGTGGGTCCCCCCGTGGCAGGCCTGCGGGTCCCACACGTCGATGTCTGCGGGCGCGACGTTGAGGTCGCCGCCGAGCGCCAGAGGTTCGGCAGGATCCGCCGCCTCCGCGAGCCAGCGGGCGAGGCGGTCGAACCAGCCGAGCTTGGCCTGGTAGAAGGGGGAGCCGAGGATCCGTCCGTTTGGGGCGTACACGCACACGACGCGGAGGCCGCCGCACGTCGCCGCGATCATCCGCGCCTCGGCGAGCGGCTCGTCGTCGCCGGCGTCCGGGGTGTGCGCGGGGCACAGCGGCTCACCGAAGTTCGTCACCACGCCCCTGATACCGCAGCGGCTGGCGATGGCGACCCCGTTCCATCGCCCTTCTCCATGATGCGTCAGCTCGTACCCGGCATCGCGGAACGCCTCCCCCGGAGCGTCCGGATCGGCAAGCTTCGTCTCCTGCATCAGCAGCACATCCGGCCGCGCCCGCTCGAGCCACCACGTGACCTTGTCGAGACGTGCCTTCAGCGAGTTGACGTTCCAGGTGGCGATCCTCACGTCCCCCTCTCAACCCCCCGCGGAGCCCCGCGGGGTCCGTGCGGCCCAGCCTGCGTCCGTCCTGGGGATAGCACGGGCGGTCCCGGATGCCAGGCACCTCCTGGTTAAAACTCGTTCTCGAGGTCGGAGGGGGCGACCCTGTCACCCCGCTCGGAGAATATCCCGTTCGGCACCGTCCGCTCGTGCGATTCGAGATCGCCAGCCCCCGCCTGCTGCCGGTGCACGGTGAAGTCCGCGATCGACCAGAGGTCGAGCAGACCCTCTTCATCGCGCTCCTCGATCACCAGGCGACCGCGTACGGCGAGGTCGACGATGGTCGCGGTGATGTCGCGCGTGTCGGCGCGATTGGCGACCAGCGTCCCCAACTCCGCCGGCGAGAGCCCGTCGGGCCACTCGTAGCGCGGGGCGACCGGGCGGAACCGCGGGTCGCGGCTGCGCGCGTACCAGAGCCGGAGGATGAGCGCCAGGACGCCGAGCGGGACGGTGAAGAGCCAGTTGGCGCGCAGGAAGCGCAGCGCGCGCCCGAGCACACCTGGCTCCTCGACCACACCCGTATTCCGCCCGAGGTGACCGCGATCCAGCGCCTTCCGGAGAGGCCGCCGCGGCTCCTCTTCGGCACCGCCTGGCGGAGCGATCTCCTCCGCCGCACGCTGCTCCCGCAGCTCGCGCGCATCGGGATCGTCGCGCGCGTTGCCGGCTCGGTCTTCCGGCGCTTCGCCAACGGTGTCTCCACCGTGCGGCTCGCCGCGTAGCGCGATGCTCGCGGCGCCGCCCGAGATCGTCCCCTGGATGCGCCCGGGCGCGCGGCCGCCGAGCGCTCGCGACGTCCGCTTCGCCGACCGGGTCGAGCTCGACGCCGCCGGCCACCTCGAAGAGCTCGCGCCCTTCCGCGACGAGCGGCGCGGCTTCCCCGCGCGCTGCTCGGGAGCTCGCTCGCAAGCGGTGCGCGCGGGCCTCACCGTACACAGGAGACTGTCGGAGCGCGCGCACTGATCGCCCACGCGGATCACGAGCTCGAGGCGCGGCTCCTGGGCGGCCGCCACCAGCGCCGGGGCGCTGCCCGCGAGCAGGACACGCCCCTCGTCACCCGCGTGGCGGAGCAGCAGCCGGTCGAGGCCGTCCGCGCCCGCCGGCACGAGCCCGCGGGTGCGTGCGTAACGGAAGCGTGTGTGCCGGCGGTTCGAGTCGAATGCGGAGGGAGGCACCGTCGCACCGTAGAGCATCTCGCCGCCCGAGCCGCGCAGCTCGACGCTCACGCCCGCGACGGTGGGGTCGAGGTCGCCGGCGACCGGGAACGAGCCGCGTGCGGTGAGCACCCGCGCCCCCCTCGGCCGGAGGAGGAAGCGCCCGACTCGGAGCGGCTCGGCCGCCGCGGCGCACACGTCGGTGGCGGGACCCGTGCCGCCCCCGAGGGACATCTCGCTGGAGGGCGTGCTCTCGCTACCGTCCGCCTGGTAGGCCGTCATCTCGAAGAAGTACGTGGTGCCGTCCCTGAGCCCGCCGACGACCGTGCTCAGCGTGCCGTCGGGGCTCGGAGCGGGGAGGCCGACGTCCGCGCCCGCACCGTAGGCGCCGCCCGCCGGCCGTAGGTACACGCGATAACCCACCACCTCGGGGCTGGCGCTCGGCCACCAGCGCAGGCGCGCCGTGAGGACGCCCGCATCGGCGATCGTCGCGGCCAGCAAGAGCAAGCAGCCGACCGTCGAGATGAGCCCCGCCCGCCCCCGCACTACCCGCCGTCTTGCGCGCTGCTAGACGAGATCGAGAGTCCGCACAGCCGCCGTTCGAGGCGCCGACATGTCGTGCTCATCTCACGTCACTCACGAACCACACGATGCTGCCGGCTCACTTCGAGATCCGCCTAGGTTGACGATTCGCCGCCGACGGCCCGAGTAGCCGAAGGGCCGGCTCAAGGGCAAATGGCAGGGTGAAAAAGAGGATACCGACTGCACTCGCTCTGTCGAAGCCTGTGCGACACGCGATCGCATACATCGTCGTCGCTTCGCGCAAGCCGGGTAACATAGGCGCACGATAGCGATGACGTCATGCATGTCTGCTAGCTTGACGCTCTCCCTTGCTCTGATTTCTCACGTGCTTCTGAGGGAACCGCGTGGGCATAGCGCTTGCTCAAGGCGCTGCAGAGCGAGGGGGCCGAGCGCCCCGCACATCTCGTTCCCTACCACCGAGAACTAAAGATGACGCCGACGATGGGGAGACTGGTGAGCGCGGCCGCGGTGGCAGCTGTCCTGTCCATGGTGACCGGCGCGCCGCCCCCTTTGCGGTTCACGACGAGGGCGATGGCACTTAGAGGGCGACATCATCAACACCGGCCGGCAGTTCGCGTTCGGGCGATTCCGCACGAGCGTCTGAAGTAAAGGCGGCACGATCTGAGAAAAGGGGACCGATAATGACGAACTCGGGAAGTACGGCGACGTCCGCACGCGGGTGGTTTCGTTGCAGCGCAGCGATAGGCGCAACTGATAGGCTGGTCAGGACATGGTCGTTATTGGTGGCTACACTGGTGCTCGGCCTTCTCGCCGCTGCTCCAGTGCGAGCCATTTGCATCAACGACGGACAAGGTCCCGACGACCAGCCGGGCCAGAAGGACGTGAGCGGGCTGTGCGAGCCGGGCCCGACGTGTTCCACTTCCTCCACCACGCTCTCTCTCCTGTGGCAATTCGACGACGTGAGCTGGACGGGCAGTAACACGGGTGACGCCTGTGCCTTGATCGACATGAACGGGGATGGGATGGCAGACCGGGCCATCTGCGTGACCGTCTTCGGCGCGGCGCAGATGGCAGGCAAATGCTCCAACAACCAATTTCTCGGCTGCATCAAGAACCAGGACTGCCCCTCGGGTGGGACCTGTGGCTTTCCGACCAACAACACCGGCGCCCCGCGGTGCTACACCTGCGCCAACGATCGGCCGACCCGTTGCGACAACGCCCAGCCGGTCGCGTGTACGTCAATGTGCAGCGTGGGCGTCCCGGTAGGGGCCGATCCCTTCAACGGCTCACCGACTCACACGGCGCAGAAATGCAACGGAAGCAACTGCGTCGCGAATGACACTGCGGTGAACTGCTGCCTCACGTCCACCGACATTGGGACCGGCGGTGAGCTGATCGACGTGTGCTCCTATCCGTCCCAAAAGCCGAACTCCG
>VBKJ01000075.1 GCA_005879795.1 Deltaproteobacteria bacterium | reverse complement strand
CGCGGCCGGAGCGCCTCCTGACGGGCCGTCGCGCGTAACACCCGCAAGCGGGGACACCTTCGCCAACTGATCCGACAGGACGGCCGGGTCCGAGGTCGGCAGCGCGCACACCTTCTGCTCGCACACGTACGCGGTCGTCGCTCCGCGCAGCGCCTGCTTGTCCGCCACCAGCGGGATGATCTTCCGCTGGCGTGCGAGCTCGTCGCCCACGCTCCCGACCGTGAGGACGTGGTTGGGCACATAGGCTCTCCGTACCGTCGAAAGCAGCGCCTCGTCGCCCGTCGCTGCCGCCGGCCGCACGATGACGATCTCCTTCGCCCGGTCGAGGCGGAAGTCGAGCGCCGCCAGGAGCGCGGGCGCCGCGGCCGGTATGCGCTGGAGGACTGGCGCGAACGCACGCAGGGTCGCGTCCGCTCGCTCCCGGCGCCGGTCGTCGGTCGTGAACTCGGCGAGCCGCAGCAGGTTCAGCGCCGCGACCGCGTTCCCCGACGGAATAGCCCCGTCGTAGTACGGCTTCTGCCGAGTGAGCGTCACCTCGTGCTGAGCGCCGGTGAGAAAGAAGCCCCCCTTCTCCGCGTCCCAGAAGTCGCGAACGAGGACGTCCTGGAGGGCGATCGCCTCGCGCAGCCAGCGGAGCTCGAACGTCGCCTCGTAGAGATCGAGGAGCCCGGCGGCCAGGTACGCGTAGTCGTCGAGGAAGGCGTCCTCGTGCGCGGCGCCGCCGGCGAAGCTCCGTCGCAAACGGCCGTCCGCGCGCATCCGCTCGTGGACGAACCGAGCCGCGGTCCTGGCGCGCTCCACGTAGCCGGGATTGCCGAGGACGGCCCCGGCGCGCGCGAAGGCCGAGATCATGAGGCCGTTCCAGCCCGCGAGGATCTTCGTGTCCTTGTGGGGTGGCACGCGCCGCTGGCGGACGGCGTAGAGTTTCGACCGCGCTTCATCGAGCAGCTGGCGGAGCCGGGCGGGCTCGATGCTGAGTTTGGACGCGACCTCGGGGAGCGGTGCGGCGACGTGCAGGATGTTCTTGCCGTGGAAGTTCCCCGGCTCGGTGACGGCATAGTAGGCGAGCACGGCCTCGGCGTGCGGGGCGTCGAGGGCAGCGCGGATCTCGGCGGGCGTCCACACGAAGAACTTCCCCTCGACCCCCTCGCTGTCGGCGTCGGTCGCGGCGTAGAAGCCGCCGTCGGGCGCCGTCATCTCCCGCCCAACGTAGTCGAGGATGTCGCGCGTCACGGCGGCGAAGTCGTCGCGCTTCGTGAGTTGGTAGGCCTCGAGGTAGGAGACCGCGAGCTGGGCGTTGTCGTAGAGCATCTTCTCGAAGTGGGGCACCTGCCAGGCGGCGTCGGTCGCGTAGCGGTGGAAGCCGCCGCCGACCTGGTCGTGGATGCCGCCGGCCGCCATCTTCTCGAGCGTCAGGGTCACCATCTCGAGGGCGCGTGCGCTCGCGGCGTGACGGTGGTAGCGGAGGAGCAGCTCGAGGTCCGGCGGGCTCGGGAACTTGGGCGCCCGGCCGAACCCGCCGTTCGTCGCATCGAAGGTCGCGGCGAACCCGTCGAACGCGCGCTGGAGCACGGCGGCATCCGGCAGGCCCTCACCCCCCGGGCGCTGGGCCATCTGCTGCACGCGCCGGGTGATCTCGCCGGCCTGCTCGGCGACGCGGAGCGGCTCCGCGTCGAACGCCTGACGGAACTGCTGGAGCATCGCGAGGAATTGGCGCGGCGGGAAATACGTGCCGCCGGAGAACGGCTGGCGTCCGGGCGTGAGCCAGACCGTCATCGGCCAGCCGCCGCTCCCGGTCAGCATCTGCACGACGCTCATGTACGCGTCGTCGACGTCGGGCCGGACCTCCCGGTCGACCTTGATGGCGACGTAGTGCTGGTTGAGGTAGGTCGCGATCTCCTCGTTCTCGAAGGACTCCTCCTCCATCACATGGCACCAGTGGCAGGTCGAGTAGCCGACGCTGAGGAGCACCGGCTTCGACTCGGCGGCCGCGCGGGCGAAGGCCTCGTCGCCCCACGGATACCAGTTGACGGGGTTGTGCGCGTGCTGCAGGAGGTAGGGGCTCGACTCCAGGATCAGGCGGTTGGTGTAGCGCGGCGAGCCGTCGGGCCGGAGGTGCCGGGTGTGCGGGTGATAGCTCGCTCCCTTCTCCCCGAGCGCGGTCATGAGCTTCTGCTGCAGCTCGGCGCTGAATGGCGCCGAGCCCGGGAGCGGGGCGCTCGTCGGCAGGGAACCCGAGCCGGCGAGGAGAGGCGCGACGAACCCTGCGAAAGCGGCGACAGCCGAGAGGACACGGATCACCTTCATTCGAGCTCGCTCCGTCCCCGTGCGCGGACGGCGTCCTCGAGCACGCCCCCCAGGCCCGATGATGAGGACGAAGGGAACGTCGGTGATGGACATCTTGCCGTTCCGGACTCGCCGGGACGTAGCCGTCTGGACGAGCTGGAGCGCCTGCGCGATACTGAAGTCACCGCGCTTGCGGAGATCCTCATCGTAGGCAAGGGCCTCGCCCCACGAGGGCGTGGTACTCGCTCTTGGACAGGCCGTCCAGCCTTCTCCTCGACAAGGGACACGGCATTTTTTCGGCGGGTATGTCGATCTCAGAGCCGGCCGTTCGACGATACAGCGGACCACCCGCGGTGCGAGTGGGTGGGTGGCGCGACCTCGACGAGCGGGCTGATCGTGCTAGTCGTGAAGAAACTGCCTGCGAAGGACCGGCGCGGACCTCAGGAAGGAGACAGGGATGAGCGGGGTACGGGTACTGGTTGGCACACGCAAGGGCGCATTCGTCCTCGAGTCGGACGGAAAGCGCGAACGCTGGGACATCAGTGGTCCCCACTTTGGAGGCTGGGAGATCTACCACCTCAAGGGATCGCCCGCCGACCCGAATCGGCTGTACGCGGCGCAGGGCACCGGCTGGTTCGGGCAGCTGATCCAGCGCTCCAACGACGGCGGCAAGACCTGGGAGCCGGTGGGCAACCGGTTCGTGTACGACGGCGTCCCCGGCACTCACCTGTGGTACGACGGCACGCCCCATCCCTGGGAGTTCGCGCGAGTCTGGCATCTCGAACCGTCGCTGACCGATCCGGACACGGTCTACGCCGGCGTCGAAGACGCCGCCCTGTTCCGCTCGACCGACGGCGGCCAGACGTGGCAGGAGCTGCCCGGACTGCGCAACCACGAATCAGCGCCCTCCTGGCAGCCGGGCGCCGGTGGGATGTGCCTGCACACGATCCTTCTGGATCCGAGCGATCACAAACGCATCTTCATCGCCATCTCTTCCGCGGGCGCGTTCCGGACCGACGACACCGGCAAGACGTGGCGACCGATCAACCGTGGCCTCAGGTCCGAGCAGATCCCCAACCCGACTGCCGAGGTCGGCCACTGCGTGCACCGGATCGCGAGGCACCGGTCGCGTCCGGGCGTGCTGTTCATGCAGAAGCACTGGGACGTCATGCGCAGCGACGACGCGGGCGAATCGTGGCAGGAGATCAGCGGGAACTTGCCGAGCGACTTCGGGTTCCCGATCGACGTTCACGCGCACGAGCCGGACACCATCTACGTCGTCCCGATCAAGAGCGACTCGGAGCACTATCCACCCGAGGGAAAGCTGCGGGTGTACCGCAGCCGCACGGGCGGACACGAGTGGGAGGCGCTCACGAGAGGCCTCCCACAACGCGACTGCTACGTCAACGTGTTGCGCGACGCGATGGCCGTCGACTCGCTCGATCCGTGCGGCGTGTATTTCGGCACCACCGGGGGGCAGGTGTACTCGTCGGCCGATGCCGGAGACAGCTGGGCTCCCATCGTCCGAGATCTTCCGGTCGTGCTGTCCGTCGAAGCCCAGACACTGCCATGATCCGCGTCGTGCTCCCGACACACCTGCGGAAGCTGGCGCACGTCCAGGGCGAGGTGAAGCTCGACGTCGAGGGTCAGGTCACGCAGCGCTCGGTCCTCGACGCGCTCGAGGCCCGCTATCCGATGCTGCGCGGGACGATCCGCGACCACGTCACGCAACGGCGCCGACCGTTCGTGAGGTTCTTCGCCTGCGAGGAGGATCTGTCCCACGAACTCCCGGACGCTCCGCTGCCCGATGCGGTCGCGACGGGGGCAGAGCCCTTTCTGGTCGTGGGGGCCATGGCCGGCGGTTAGCTGTGACCCACCCGGAGAGCATCGGCCGCGACGGCACCCTCGCCGACCAGGCCATGGCGCGGACGAGCGCTCCCGCCGCGCTCGGCGCGGACCGCCGCCGGGGCCACGATCCCAGCGGTCAGAGCTCCGATCATGAGCATGACCACGATGACGCGCACGCCTTCGCGTGGCCGGAGGCAGTGCGCATGGGTCTCGTGGCCCTCGCCGCCGCGGCCCTCTGGTTCAGGGTCTGGGAGGCGTATCGCAGCGTCAGCGTGATCGGAGCGCTCGGTCTCGCGATCGGCGGCTGGCCCATCTTCAAGGAGGCCTTCGAGAACCTGATCGACCGGCGGATGACGATGGAGCTGTCGATGACGATCGCGATCGTCGCGGCGGCTGCCATCGGCGAGCTCTTCACCGCGCTCGTCATCACGCTCTTCGTGCTCGCGGCCGAGGTGCTGGAGAGCATGACGGTCCAGCGCGGTCGGCGCGCCATCCGCGACCTCCTGGAGTTCCTGCCGCGCGAGGTCTCGGTGCGCCGCGCGGGGTCGGTCCACGCCGTCTCGGCGGACGAGCTCGGCATCGGCGACGCGATCCTGGTCAACCCGGGCGGGCGCGTGCCGGTCGACGGCACCGTGCTCGGGGGCCACTCCTTCGTCGACGAGTCGCGCATCACCGGCGAGTCGATGCCGGTCGAGAAGACCAAGGGAGCGCCCGTCTACGCCGGATCGATCAACCAGTCGGGCGCGCTCGAAGTCCGCGGCGAGCGCATCGGCCGCGACACGAGCTATGGCAAGATCATCGAGGCGGTCGAGCGCGCCGAGCGCTCTCGCGCCCCGGTCCAGCGCCTCGCCGACCGGCTCGCCGGCTACCTCGTCTACTTCGCCCTTGCGGCCGCGGGCCTCACGTTCCTCGTCACCGGCGACGTTCGCTCGACCATCGCGGTCGTGATCGTGGCCGGCGCCTGCGGCATCGCCGCCGGAACGCCGCTCGCCATCCTCGGCGGCATCGGCCACTCGGCACGCCTCGGCGCCATCGTCAAAGGGGGCGTGCACCTGGAGACCCTCGGCCGCGTGGATACGGTCGTGCTCGACAAGACCGGCACACTGACCTACGGCCGACCCGAGGTGCAGCGCGTGCTCGGCGCCGATGGCGTGTCGCCGGAAGCCGTGCTGGACGCGGCGGCGGCTGCCGAGCAGCGCTCGGAGCACCCCCTCGGGCAGACGATCGTCGCCCACGCCCGGGCGCAGAAGCGCCCCGTCGTCGAACCCGAGCGTTTTTCCTACACGCCGGGGCGCGGTATCGCGGCGGAGGTGGCCACTACCACGGTGCTCGTCGGCAACCGGGCCTGGATGCGGGATCGCGGCGTCGCGATGCCGGAGGCCAGCGTGACGGGGATCGTGACCGACGCCGCGGCTTCGGCTGCGTCGGAGGTGTTCGTCGCACGCGACGGGCGCCTGCTCGGCGCCATCGCCATCGCCGACACTGTGCGCCCGGAAGGGCAGCGCGCCGTCGCGGCGCTCGGCCGCTTGGGCATCCGCACGATCCTTCTCACGGGCGACACGCGGCCGGTCGCGGACGCGGTCGCCCGCAGCCTGGGCATCCGGGAAGTCGAAGCCGACCTCCTGCCCGAAGACAAGGTGGAGCGGATCGAAGCGCTGGTTGCCGCCGGCGGGACGGTTGCAATGGTCGGCGACGGCGTCAACGACGCGCCCGCGCTCACGGCGGCGAGCGTCGGCGTCGGCATGGGCTCCGGTACGGATGTCGCGCGCGAGAGCGCCGACGTCGTGCTCCTCGGTAACGACCTGGCGCGCTTCGTCGAGACGCTCGCGATCGCCCGGCGCACCCGCGGCATCATCTGGCAGAACTTCGCCGGCACGCTCGTGGTCGACACATTCGGTGTCGGGCTTGCAGCGTTCGGCCTGCTCGGCCCGCTGCTCGCTGCCTTCATTCACGTCGCCTCCGAGCTGGCCTTCATCCTGAACTCGGCCCGGCTCCTCCCTCACCGCGAGCTGCCAACCTCGTGGAGGCCCGGTGCCACACGACCGCGCTCGCCATCAAGAGCGCCGACGGCAACCACACCCAGCGTGCCTCGCTCGCCAGGATCGTCAGCTCGTCGCCGGACATGAACGCCTGGAGGCCGATCGGTGACACCCGGATCGGACGCACGGGAAAGAAGTAGCGAGCATTGCTGAAGGGCGAGAAGAATGCGACGCCGAGACCGCCATCCGTCAGAGCGTCGAGGCAACCGTGCGATGCCGTGGCGACGAAGAGGTAGAGCCAGAGCGCCCGGCGATGCCATCCCGGAGCGCCCTCGGGGAACACGATAGCCACCACCAGGGCGGCCAGAACGGCGGCAAAGCTCAACGAGTGCGTGAGGCCCCGGTGACCGAGGAGATCGCCGTACTGAATCCCGAACCGGAAGCCGATGACGTCGACGTCGGGAAGCGCCGC
Source organism: Deltaproteobacteria bacterium (assembly GCA_005879795.1). Taxonomy (NCBI): domain Bacteria; kingdom Pseudomonadati; phylum Myxococcota; class Myxococcia; species Deltaproteobacteria bacterium. The sequence continues at coordinate 4,736 of VBKJ01000075.1, read as the reverse complement.
GCACACGGCGCCGGCGAGCCAGACCCGCGCGGTCCCGAACGGGCGCCGGAACGCGCCCTCCAGGGCGATCCCAGACACGGCGTGCGTCAGGACCGTGGGCACCCGCGTCTACCCGCCTGCGTGAAGTCGGCGACCATTCATTCGATGATGCGGATGGGCAGCGCGCCGTCACGGCCCGGGTCGAGGACGTAGCGCCGGACCCGTGGAAGGACTCGCTCCGCCGTCTCGAGTCGGTGTACCCCCTGCACCTCCGGCATCGGCTCCGGCTCGGCACCTGCCTCGTCCGCCTGCGGGCGACGGCGCAGCGAGACGAACGCCGCCACGAGGCCCGTCGCCACGGCGGCGAGCGGCCGCACGATCGCGAAGAGCGGTCCGAAGAACGCGAGCGTCAGCGCGATCGAGTCGACTCCCGTTTCGGGCGTCGTCACCAGGAACGACAGGGTCGCCTCCCGGCTTGCGCCCTTGCGCCGGAGCAGCATGGCCGTCGGCAAGACGCCACAGGAGCAGAGGGGGATCGGCGCGCCGAGGAGCGCAGCGAGCGCGGCCGATTTCAGGCTTCGATCGCCCAGATAGCGGACGATGCGGTCGGGGTTCAGGATCACGTGAACCGCGCCCGCGATGGCAAAGCCGATGAGGATGAAGAGCGCGCCCTCGTAAAGGACCCAGAAGGTCTGCTGCACGGCGGAGACGAGAAGATCGACCAGGATCACGTCGAGGCCCTCGCCGCTACTCGAGGCCGAAGCGCGACAGCGCCCAGTCGGCGCACGTGAACAGCACGAGCCCCCCGAACACCGTCCACGCGAGTGCGGGCCCGCCCTCGCGGTTCACCTCCGGGATCAGGTCCGAGGCCGCGACGTAGATCGTGACACCGGCCGAGAGCGCGAGCGCATACCCGACGTGTCGGCCGGCGAGCAGGGTCGTCGCCACCGCGCCGAGCAGCGTCAGCACGCCGAGCGCCGTCCCGGCGAGCACCGCCGCGACCCGCGAGCGCCCGCTCGCCAGCATGATCGACGCGACGGTGAAGCCTTCGGGCACCTTGTGGAGCAGGACGGCCAAGAAGAGCAGGAGGCCGAGCGTCGGGGCCACCATGAATCCGGCGGCGATGGCCACGCCGTCGAACAGCGTGTGTACGCCGAGGCCCAGGATCGCGAGGTACGCAGCCGCTGGTTTCAAAATTGCGCCCGTGTGCGTCTCCTCGCCGAAGTGGAAGTGCGGGGCGACCGTGTGCTCGAACAGGTGGACGCCAAAGTACCCCATCAGCACGAACGAGAACGCGTGTGGCACGTGCGTGCTCTCGGGCAACATCCGGACGAAGGCCGCCGCCAGCATGAAGCCGGCACCAGCAGCGACGAAGTAGCGCAGGGGAGCGTGCCCGCCGCGGTGCGCTCGCATGACCACGAGCGATCCGGCGACGTCGGCGGCCGCCGCGATCGCGGCGAACGTGAGCGCGCTCACCATGGCCCGGGAGTTGGTCTACTGGCGATCACGGCCAGCGTGCTGCCGGTCACGAGCGCAGGTCGCCGCCAGCGACGAGAAACGCCGGAATCGGCCCTGACGTCGGGCATGGGAGACCTCCTCGCCGATCGTGATGAACGGGCTTCCCCGATACGAAGCGCAGAAAGTTGTCGAACCGCGTATGGCTACGCGGGACGAGGAGGACCGCGGGGCGACGCCAGGCGTCCGATGGTGACGGACGCGACTGAGATCGACACGTTCACGTCGCGAACCTGCGGCCACGGCGTGGCGGCCGGCACCGGAGCGGGCGGGGCGAGGAAGTGTCGGACCTGGACCAGGCTCTGACACACGGGGCAGTCCGACGCGTCGTGGGCTGGCACGCGCCGCGCCCTCGCGCTCAGCTGCGGCGCGGTCTCGTCACGAGCCGACACCCAAGCGGCCGGAGGCTCGGTGTCTCGGGCGGCTGCCCACGCATGAAGCGGCGGAAGGGCGAGCTGAGCGAGCAGGGCCCAGGTACCGACGAGTGCCCCGACGCGGCGCCGAGCATCACGGGAGTGACCCGTCCTGGGCGTGAACCACCACATCAGGGACTCGTCCGAGTGGCGCGGACGATACGCGCGCCTTCCGCGACGTGTCAAGGCGACCGTTTCAGGCGACCGCTTCACCCTAAGTGGTCCGGATGGGCGCCTACCCGGGCGCCATGGAGCATGTCCCGATGGGTAGCGTACGTGCGTGGACCGCGAGGGGCGGATCGGGCGACACCACTCGAGGTGACGTGCCGCAACGGCGTGATCCCGATCGCAGCTCTTCACTGCCCACCCGCGTACGGCTCTGCGACCGCCACCTTCACGAGCTTGGCCTGGCGGAGACGCGCCGTGGCGTCGAGACCGTTCGCCACCGCGGCCGTCTCGACCGTCCACGTGCTGCGGCCGCGTGCGAGCACGTCGCCCAGTCCCTCGCCCGCGCGGGCGGCGACGATGCGCAGACGGGTCTCGCGGATGCCGGCCCGCTCACTCGCCGTCAGGGGCCGGAAGCTCTCGACCGTCGCGCCGAAGAGCGGCTTCGCCGCCGCCGCTCCGTCGGGCGGCGTCGCCCCGATGATCCGGTAGATGCGCTCCGCGTGCGCGATCCACGTGAGATCGAGCGCGACCCGCCCGTCGCGCGTGCGGGCGGTCGTCGTCGCATGGATCGCCGGCAGCCCGCCGACCATGAGCCGCTCGGCGCCGGGGGCGAGATCGATCTTCGCATTCTGCTGGTACGCACGGAGGGCCGCCTCGGGATCGCTCCCCTTGCCGACGAGCTCGAGCCCCACGACGGCGTGCCCGTCGGGCGCACTTGCCCCCACGACCGTCCGACCGCCGGGCAGCCGGTCGCCCGATACCACGCCGAACCTCCCGACGTCCACGTTGTCGGGCAATCGTGCGTCGGGTCAGACCGGATCGTTCCGCGGGTGGCTGCCGGCTATCGTGCAGAAGGCGCGGACGATCGAGAGGACGGCTTCGCGAGCACGCGGCGGCGCGGCCATGAAGAGGATCCGCAGCTGCTCCGCCTGGGGGTCCCGCGCGATCATCGGGAGGTCTCGGACCGCCCTCACCGGCACGAGCTCCTCGATGTCATCGAGAACCCGGACGAGCGGCTCGGCCAGGAGCTCGTGATTCTCCGCGCGGCACTGCCGCGCGAGAGCGACGGCGAGCCTGAACATGACGACGGCCGGCGTGCCCTGAGCGGTCCCTATCTCGAAGCGGCTGACCGTGCCCTGGCTCACACCCGCCAACACCGCGAGCCGGTCCTGGGAGAGGCCGAGAAGCTCGCGCAGGGCACGCGTCTGCCGGCCGAGCTTACGGAACCACGCGTGCCAGTCGACGTCCTCCTGCCACGCGCGTGCGCCGGACGCCCGGGGAACCGAGGACGGCTTGTCCACCGTCCCCTTGTCCACCGTCCCCGGTCCCTGCTGCGATGGGCGCTTCGCGGCGTGCCAGAGGCAGCGCTCCATCAGCGGCCGCCGCACATCTGTCGTTCTGTCTGCGTCGACCGTTCGGAGCTTCGTCCTGGAGACCCTGGCATCGTTCGCGTCCCACCAGGAAGCGGTGCACGTAACGTGCCGGCCGGAACGCGCCCGAATGCGCCGGTCGCGGAGGCGCGACGGGCGATGGGCCTGGGTCATTCCGACCCGCGGTGCGGAAGGCGTCGGCTCTACTCGCCGGATGCCCCGTACTGAACGAGCTTCCGGTAGAGCGTCTTCCGCCCGATCCCGAGGACCCGAGCGGCGAGCGTCTTGTTTCCGCCGACGTTCTCCACCACCCGCAGGATGTAACGCCGCTCCGCCTCTTCGAGCGGCACGAGCTCCGAGGGATCGTCGGCCGCGATGAGCACGTGGGAAGGTCGGTAGGCGCGGATCTTCTCGGGCAGGTCGTCGACGGTGACGTGATCGTACTGCGCGAGCGCGACGGCGCGCTCCATCGCGTTCTGGAGCTCGCGCACGTTGCCCGGCCAGGCATAGGCGAGGAGCCGCTCGGCCGCCTCGGGCGAGAGCCCGGTGACGCGTTTTCCCGCCTTCCCGGCGTGGTGGACGAGGAAGTGCTGGGCGAGCACCAGCACGTCGCTCCCGCGCGCGCGGAGCGGCGGCATCTCCACGTGGATCACGTTGACGCGGAAGTAGAGGTCCTCGCGGAAGCGGCCCTCCTCCACCGCCGACTCGAGGTCGCGGTTGGTGGTGGCGACGAGGTGGACGTCGAACGGGACTTCTTCGTTCCCGCCGATCGGCCGCACGGCGCGCTCCTGGAGCGCGCGCAGCAGCTTCGGTTGCAGCGCGAGCGGCAGCTCGCCGATCTCGTCGAGGAGGAGCGTCCCGCGGTGGGCCTGCACGAAGAGGCCCGTCCGCGCCGCGCGCGCGTCGGTGAAGGCGCCGCGGACGTGGCCAAAGAGCTCGCCCTCGAGGAGCTGCTCGGGCATGGCGGCGCAGTCGACCGCCACGAACGGCCCGTCCTTGCGCCGGCCGCGGCGATGGAGGACGCGGGCGACCACCTCCTTGCCGGTCCCGCTCTCGCCGGTCACGAGTACGCTCGCGTCGGAGTCGATCACCCGGTCGAGGAGCTGTCGAACCCGGCGCATCGGGCCGCTGTCGCCGACGAGCTCGTCGAAGCGCTCCGCCTCCCCGACCAGGTGCCGCAGGCGCTTCACCTCTTCGCGCAGCGACCGATGCTGAACCGCGCGAGAGAGCGCGACCGCGAGCGCGTCCATCTTGACCGGTTTGGTGATGAAGTCGTACGCGCCCGCGCGGA
>VBKJ01000074.1 GCA_005879795.1 Deltaproteobacteria bacterium | reverse complement strand
CCCCGAGAGCGTGTTGGTGAGGACGATCGCCACCCGGGCCTACTCCTCTTCCTCGCGCAGGCGGGCGAGGACGGAGTAGTCCTCGAGCGTGGTCGTGTCGCCGGCCGTCTCCTTGCCGGCGGCAATGTCGCGCAGCAGCCGGCGCATGATCTTCCCGCTCCGGGTCTTCGGGAGCGCGTCGGTGAAGCGGAGGTCATCGGGGCGGGCGAAGGCGCCGATCTCCCTGGCGACGTGCTCGCGGAGCGCCTTCTTCAGCTCCTCGCTCGGCTTCCGGCTCGACTCGAGCGTGACGAAGGCGGCAATCGCCTGGCCCTTCAGGTCGTCGGGACGGCCGACGACGGCCGCCTCGGCCACCGCGGGATGGCTCACGAGCGCGCTCTCGACCTCCATCGTGCCGAGCCGGTGGCCGGCCACGTTCACCACGTCGTCGATGCGCCCCATCACCCAGAAGTAGCCGTCGGCGTCGCGGCGCGCGCCATCGCCCGTGAAGTAGACGCCCGGCATCTGGCTCCAGTACTGCCGGTAGCGCTCGGGGTCTTTCCAGACGGTGCGCAGCATGCCGGGCCAGGGCCGCGTGATGACGAGGTATCCGCCCTGGTTCGGGCCCAGGGTCTTCCCGTCCCGCGAGCGCACCTCGGGCACGACGCCGGGGAGCGGGAGGGTCGCCGAGCCGGGCTTGGTCGGGATGGCGCCGGGCAGCGGCGAGATCATGATGCCGCCCGTCTCGGTCTGCCACCACGTGTCGACGATCGGGCAGCGCTCGCCGCCGATGACTCGGTGGTACCACATCCACGCCTCGGGGTTGATCGGCTCGCCCACCGTGCCAAGGAGGCGGAGCGAGGAGAGGTCGTGCCGGCGCGGCCACTCGTCGCCCCACTTGACGAAGGCGCGGATCGCGGTCGGCGCCGTGTACAACACCGTGACGCCGAGCTCCTCGATGATCCTCCAGAAGCGGTCGGGCTGCGGGTGATTCGGCGCGCCCTCGTACATGACCGAGGTGGCGCCGTTCGCGAGCGGCCCGTAGACGACGTAGCTGTGGCCCGTCACCCAGCCGATGTCGGCGGTGCACCAGAAGGTGTCCTGGTCCTTCAGGTCGAAGACCCACTCGCAGCTGACCGCCGCGTGGAGCAGGTAGCCACCGGTCGTGTGCACGACGCCCTTCGGCTTTCCGGTCGTGCCGCTCGTGTAGAGGATGAAGAGCGGGTGCTCGCTGTCGAGCGGGACGGCGGGGCAGTCGGCCGAGGCGGCGTCGACCAGCTCGTGCCACCAGCGGTCGCGGCCGGCGGCCATCGGCACCGGGTCGCCCGTGCGCCGGACGACCACCACGCTCCGGATGCTCGGCACGCCCGCCAGCGCCTCGTCGACGTTCGCCTTGAGCGGCACGATGGCGCCCCGGCGCCAGCCCCCGTCGGCGGTGACCAGCACGCTCGCCTCGGCGTCGTTCATGCGGTCGCGGAGCGCCTCGGGCGAGAAGCCGCCGAAGACGACCGAGTGCGTGGCGCCGATGCGCGCGCAGGCGAGCATGGCGATCGCGGCCTCCGGGACCATGGGCAGGTAGATGCCGACCCGGTCGCCGGCCCGGACGCCGAGGCCCTTCAGGACGTTCGCGAAGCGGCAGACCTCGCGGTGGAGGGCGTGATACGTGAGCACGCGCCGCTCCCCCGGCTCGCCCTCCCAGATGAGGGCCGCCTTGTTGCGCCGGGGGCCGGCGAGGTGGCGGTCGAGGCAGTTGTCGGCGATGTTGAGCTTGCCGCCGACGAACCACTTCGCGAACGGCGGCTGCCAGTCGAGGACACGCTTGAAGGGCGCCATCCAGCGCAGCCGCCCGGCCATCTCGCGCCAGAAGCCCTCCGGGTCGTCCACCGACCACCGGTAGAGCGCGTCGTAGCGCGTGCGGTCGGGGACGTGGGCGTGACAGCTGAACTCCGGCGGCGGCGGGAAGATACGCTCCTCGCGGAGCACGGAGTCGATGGCCGCCTGGCCCGTGGTCTGGCTCATCGCGTCCCTCCCGGTCGGCTCACGGGGGGGTAGGGTAGTGATGCGTCAGCTGGGGTGCAAGGCGCGCGCCTGGGTTGCATGATCATGTCGGTGTGCGATCGCGGCGAGGTCGTCGTCGGCTGCTGCGGGTTCGGCGAGGCCCAGCGGCGCTACTTCGCCGAGTTCGGTGCGGTCGAGATCCGGCTGCTGGCCCTATCGTGGCTGCGGCAGCTCGCAGGACTCGCCGCCCGTGTAAGGCGCGTCGAGCGTGAAGCGCTTGCTCACCGACCAGGTGAGCCCGAAGGTGCAGAAGTAGAGCGCGTGGTGGCCCGACTCGCCGCCTGCGACGGCGATCAGGAACTGCTCGGGATGACGCGCGAGCGGGACGACGTTCCCCTCCACGTAGCCCCGCGCCTCGAGCTTCGGCCAGTGCGCCCGGTGCCAGCGCTCGATCGGCGCGCGCGTCCACTCGAGGAGCATGCGCTGCATCGCGGGCACGTCGATGCCGTCGCGTGCGATCTTGTGCGCGAAGTCTGGGCAGAGGAGGAGGAGCATGTCCCCCTGCTCCTGCTTCACCAGCACCTTGTTGTTGCCGATCCAGTCGATCGAGTGGGCGAGCACCCAGACGAGCTCCTCGCCGGTCTCGGCCCAGATGTCGGCGATGTCCTGCGTGCCGGTGGCGCACGCGGCCGTCACGACGCAGTCGGCCGGGGCGAAGCCGCGGCGCACGTGGAAGGGCGGCCACGGGCTCCGCTCCTCCCACTCGCCGAAGCAGAGCGAGACGCGACCGGGCTGTCCGAAGACCGACTTGCTGACCGCGCCGGGGATCGCGCCGCCCACGTTGCGCATGACGAGGCGGAGCGCGCGCCCGATGGTCGCGTTGGCGCGCCCGCTCTGCCCGAGGCAGGAGTAGCCGCACTCGATGCCGAGCCGCTGGCGCGCCGGGCCGTTCAGCATGAGGGCGGGCGTCGCGCAACAGGTCGTCGTGTTGAGCGCGTAGAGGTTGAAGCGCGGCTCGCACACGGCCTCGACGGCCGCCAGCACGGCCGGGAAGTAGTCCGGCCTGCACCCGGCCAGGACGGCATTCACGGCGATCTTCTCGACCGTCGCCTCGCCCCGGCGCGGCTCGACGACGCCGATCACGTGCGCGGGGAGGAGCGGCGTCGCCTCCAGCATCGCCTGCACGCGCGCCTCGGTCGGCGGGATGACGGGGAAGCCGTCGCCCCAGCCCTGCTGCTCGACGAAGTCGAGCAGGGCGGCGGCGTCGCCGGGAACCGTGCGCAGGTCGGAGACGAGGGTGCCGCGGGCCATGGCGCTCACACCTCCTCGGCGATGAGCCCGATCAGCTCGTCGAACCGCTGGCGGGCGATCGCCCGCACCTCGGCCTCGGGCCGCGACTCCATCGGATGCGGCAGCGCGAGCAGCGGCAGCTCGGGATAGCCCTGCGCGCGCGCGGCCGTGCGGCCCAGGTTCTCGAACACCGCGGTCACCACCACGGCGGCGGGAATCCCCTCGCGCTCACAGACGATCGTGTCGTGGACACTCCACGACGTGCACGACCCTCACGTGCCGAGGCCGACGACGGCGGCATCGACCCGGCGCGCGAACGCCACCACCTTGCCGCTCTCGGCCTCCGGCGTCCCGATGCGCGTCTCCGGATCGAAGACGACGACGTCCGCGACCCCGAGGCGCTCGCGCGCGAGCCGGGCGAGCTCGTCGGCGTAGACGTGGAACGAGCGCCAGGCGCGGTCGACGCGGATGCCGAGCACGCGGCCGCGTAGGGTGGGGAGGCGCGGGGCGAGCGGCTTCGCCTCCGACGGGCCGAGCGCGACTGGGGAGAGGATGTCGATCGTTCGCATGCGCCCCTCATGCAGGGAGGGGGCTTTTCACGTCAAGACATGGAGGTCGCCGCTGGGGGGCGCACCCGCTTCCCGCACTTTTTTGGCTGCCTGGCAGAGCGCGCGGACAAGCCTGAACGCCGGCGAGGACGAGCCGCGCCGGGGGCCGTTCCGGATGTCTCCCATGGGCAGGTGAGGGCGGGCCCGGACGGCGGGGTAGGGGCGGGAAAAAAACGGGGGTGTCAGCTGGCTGTCGCTCCGCTCGGAGGGGGGCAGATCCGGTGAAGCGCTCGCGCCAGAGGCCCTTTCGCCGCCGCCGACCGCCGGCGATGGTCGGCCGCCCCGTCCTCCTCCTGGCACGCCGCCTGCTCCCTCGGTCCGACGGCAGGAGGTGCCACGATGATGTATCAGCCCGGTGACTACGTGTGCCCGGCGGATCTGCCGCGTCCCATCGTGTGCCGGGTCCAGGACGTCGAATCGCTGAGCGCCGGACAGGAGGTGTCTCAGATCCTCAAACTCGAGCCGCTCGAGGGGCCCTGGCCGGCAGGGACCCTGCTCATCCGGCTCGATGGCGCGGTCGTCCCCGTTTCGACGCGCCAACTGTGGCCGGAGCATCCTTTCTTCCGGCGCCTCAGCGCACGACTGCCGAGGAGCCGCGCGCGCATCACGGGCGGGCGCGCCGTAGCCTGATCCATGGCCGGGATCGATCGGGCCGCATGGACGGGGAGCGTGCGCGACATGACGACGCCCTTCGTGCCCGAGACGGTTCTGCCCAGCCAGCTCGGCGGCCGCCAGCCGCAGCAAGGCGAGCGCCTCCTCCTGCTGGCGGTGCTCGAGGACGCCGTCGACTGCTATCGCAAGTGTCGCGGGTCCCGCGACCCCGCGCTGCGCCTCCTGTTCGATGAGACGCGGGCATGGGTGGAGTCGAGGGAGCGCGATACGGTCTTCTCCTTCGAGAACCTCTGCGAGGCCCTCGACATCGACCCCGACTATGTCCGCCGGTGTCTCGGCGAGGTGGGCGAAGGGGACCGGCGGCGCTGACCGAGCTCAGCGCGCCCCCACGATCTCGGCGAGCGCCTCGGAAGCGTACTCGGCTTGCTCGAGCGTCATCTCCGGGAACAGCGGCATGCTGAGCACGCGCTCGCAGGCTCGCTCGGCGTGCGGGAAGCTGCCGGGCCGGTGACCGAGGCGGGCGTAAGCGGTCTGCAGGTGGACCGGCCGCGGATAGTGAATGGCCGTTCCCACGCCGCGGGCTGCCAGCGCCTCGCGCACCCGGTCGCGGGCGTCGACGTAGACCGCGAAGAGGTGGTAGGCGCCTTCGGCCCGAGGGTCGTCCTCGGGTAGATCGACGCGCGCGCCGGCGAGCCGCCTGCGGTACAGGCGGGCGATTTCCAGCCGGCGCGCGATCCACCCATCGAGCCGCTTCAGCTTGACTCGTAGGACGGCGCCCTGGAACCCGTCCATGCGATAGTTGTAGCCGATGTGATCATGGAAGTAGCGCCGCGTCTCTCCGTGGTGGCGCAGCGAGCGCGCCAGCAGAGCCACCCCGTCGCTGTCCGTGGTGAGCGCGCCGCCCTCGCCGTAGGCGCCGAGGTTCTTGGCGGGATAGAAGCTGAAGGCGGCGGCCCGGCCGAGGCCGCCGACGCGCCGGCCGTGGTAGCGCGCGCCGTGGGCCTGGCAGGCATCCTCGACGACGGGGATGTCGTGGCGAGCGGCGATCGCCAGGATGGGATCGAGATCCGCGGGCCGGCCGTAGAGGTGCACCGGCACGATTGCCCGCGTGCGCGCGGTGATCGCGGTTTCGATGCGCTCGGGGTCGAGGTTGGCGGAAGCGGGACGGATGTCCACGAACACCGGCCGGGCGCCGACGTAGGAGATGGCTTCGGCGGTGGCGATGAAGGTGTTGGGCGTGGTGATGACCTCGTCGCCCGGCTGCACCCCCACCGCCAGCAGGGCCAGATGCAGGGCGCTCGTGCCCGTGTTCACGGCCACGCAGTGCTTGACGCCACAGTAGGCAGCGAACTCCTCCTCGAAGCGCGCGACCTCCTCGCCGAGAATGAACGACGCCGTTCGGCAGACACGGTCCAGCGCGGCCAGAATGTCCTCTCGGAGGCCGTCGTACTGCGCCTTCAGGTCGAAGTACGGAACTTCCATGGCCAGTGCTTTCAGCCGAAATCTATCTTCGCAGATGCAGTCAAGAGGATTGCGTCTCCGCCTGTCCGTTGCAGCCTCCCGGGCGTCGGGCGAGCGAAGCACAAAAAACGTATAGCATCCGGGGTCCCGGGGACCAAATTCCCGGACATGACGCCGGGCGAGGATCGTTGGGCAGCGGCGCGGAACGTCGCCGCCGGTGACGAAGCGCTTCCCCGAGCCGGAGGTCGCTGCGCCTCCCTCTCGGGTGTCTATCGAGCGGAGGATGTCGCCGCTCGAACGATGGTCGCGCGCGAGGCGGGCCGCGCCCCGGAGTCGGCGGCCGCGCGAAGCGCGACGAAGCCGCTCGCCTGCTTCTCGAGCTCGTAGGATTCGCGCGCGGAGGAGACGAGCTTCCCGCGCGCGTCGAACTCCGCTAGGCTGAAGGCGACGGTCGCGTACTGCGCCTGCGTCCGGAGCTTCTCGATCCCGATCGCGACGTGGTGGTTCTTGCCGCGGGGCAGCCGCTTGCGGATGGCCTCGGCCTCCTCGTCGCTGGTGACGATCCGGTAGAGGCGGAGCGTCGCGACGTCCCTGCGCTCCCACGCCGACGCGAGGCGATCGAGCCAATCGCGCACGTCGACCTCCCGCATGCGCGGGGTGACGCCGACCGTCCACCACACGCGCGGGGCCGTCCGGCCGGCCGTGGAGGACACTCGGACCGCCACCGTGTGCGTGGTCGCCGTTGCGGCAGGCGGCGCGACGAAGCGCCACGTCGGGCGCTGGCCGACGCTTCGGCCGTCCATGAACCACGCGTAGGCGAGCCCGCCGTCCGGGTCCTGGTCGGCGGCGCGCACGCCGAATTCGACAGCCGCGCCCTCCGTGACGCTGATCGCGTCGCGCTGGCGCGGCCAGCGGCTCACGATCCGTGGCGCCGCGGGTCGTGCCGGCCTGGGTTTCTCAATGGCGTCGCCCGCGCCGGCGGCCGCCTGCGCGGAAGCGATCCTGTCGGGGACGGCGGCGGGCGCTGCCGGCGGTTCCTCGTCGTCGGCGGGTCCCGTGGAGGCTGGCTCGAGCGCCGCGCGCGTCGCGGGCGGTGCCGAGGCCGCGTCGGCGGGCGACGGGTCGGCCGGTGCGCTGGCGGCATGCGATACGCGCCCCGGCGCCGGCGCGAGGATGCGGAGGACGGCCCAGCTCCCCGCGAGCCCGACGGCACCGATCAGCATCATGGCGGCGATCGGGATCCGGCGGCGCGACGGCGACGGCGCCCGCATCGCTCTCGCCGGGATGCGCGGCTCAGGGGTTGCAGGCTCCACCTTGACCGCCACCCGCCGCCGCGGGCGCGTCTCCGGGGCGTCGGCGGTCTCGGCCGGCGGGCGCGCCGGCTCCTCCAGGGCCTCGTCGACCACCATGACCAGGTGCCTCCGCACGGGCCTGTCGCCGGAGACCGGCGCTTTCGCCCCGGCGCTTCTCTCCCCGAGGCGTCGCAGGCAGGCCTCGATCTCGCTCCGCGCCTGGGCCATGCTCTGCTGCCGATGCGCGGGCGCTCGGCGGAGCGCCCGCCCCACGAGGCCCGACACCCCCGAGGGCACGATCGAGGAGAACTGGGGCAGGAAAGGCCCGTCGCCGTGGAGCAACAGCGACCGGACCTCTTCGTCGCTCCCGGTCAGGAACCGCTTCCCTTCGAGCATCTCGAAGACGAGGAGCCCGAGCGCGAAGACGTCGCTGCGTGGATCGACGGCGCCGCCCGCGAGCCGTTCGGGCGCCGAGTACGGGACGAGCGCCGCCGGCGCAGCGGTCACGAACCCCGAGAGCATCGCGCGCGGCGGCGCCTCGAGCTGGACCCGCACCGTCCCGGGGGCGAGGGTGCCGTGGACGACGCCGCGCTCGTGAGCGTACGCGAGCGCGTCGGCCAGCTGGCGCGCGACGTGGAGCGCCGCGGCGGGAGCGAGCGGGCCCCGCTCGCGGAGCATACGGTCCAAGGGCTCGGCGTCGACGAAGGCTTCGACGAGGTAGTACCCCTCCGCCTCCTCGCCGAAATCGAGCACCGGCACGATGTGCTCGTGCCGGAGCCGGAACGCCTGCCGGACGGCGTCCTCGACGCGCGCGAGCTGCCCGGGATCGTCGGTCAGCGTCGCGGGCAGGACCGTGACGGACAGGACGGTGTCGACGAGCGTATGCCGGACCTTGTACGTCGTCCCCGTCGCGCCGTCGCCGAGCTTCTCCAGCACCTCGTACTTGCCCGCGATGGGGTGGCTGCGCCGCTCCGATGGTCGATCCATGGCCCTCTCTTCGCGCACGGCGGAGGGGCAAGACCTGTGCCAGGCGGCGAACGAAAAACGCTTACGTCAGCAGGGAGCGCGGTGCCGATCGACGCATACGGCTGCACCGCGCCGCAGTCTTGCAATCTGCTCCCTGGCTCCCCTGCGGCGTTCGACAAGGCCAACCCCACGTGCGAGCCCGACGGGCACGTGCGCGCCGTCCTGGCTGAGAACGCCCCTGACCGCCGCCAGTCGACGTCTGCGGGGTCGGTCGCGCAGGGAAGGGCGCCGGCTCTCCAGGCCGCCCGTCACTCACGGCTCCGAGGGTGCGCGCTGAGCGTCCGGCGGCGAGTCAGAGGAATCACCGGCGCTGGGGCCGGGGGAAGCCGGGGAGGGCTCGGGCTGAGGAGCGGACGGGGACGCGGGCTGGGCGACCGCGGGAGGCTGCGGCTCCGGTGGACGCCGCGCGGCGGCGAGCTCAACGCGGAGCTTGTTCACCTCCGCGGCGAGGCTGCTGACAGTCTTCGAGAGATCGTCGACGGTCCGGTCGAGGGCGCCGACGGCATCGCGGAGCGGCTGCAGATCCTGGGTCTGCGGGGCAGGTTGCCGGGGCGTTGGGTCGAGGCGGTGGACGACCACCGGCGTCATCGCACCGAGCACGAAGGCGACGACCGTGAATCCCAGGATCAGCGGAAGATCGTCCAGTGCGCTCGCCATCGACTTGCGTTCCTCCCCGTGAGCCCGCCTACACCACGGGCTCGGTGGCGTCGAGCGCAGGCCAGCGACAGGCGAGGCACGCCCTGACGTGCGGGGCCGTGGTATTGCGCGCGTGGCTCGGCGCGCTACGCTGAAGCACAGGTCAGATTCAACCCGGTGCCGCCGAGGCGGGAGTAGAGCGCCGACGGCGGCGGACCGGCACCTTGAGGGCCGAGGCAGGCTTCGGCCGCAGCCCGTCGTGACGCGCGCGCGTCGGCGACGCGCGCCCGAGCCCCTCGCCCGTGAACGGAGGAATACCATGAAGCTGCTTCTCCACCTTGCCGCGTCCCTGGCGGCGATCGTTCTGATCCCCCGTCCGGCCGGCGCGCAGAGCACCGTCGGGAACCTGACGTGCTTCAGGATCAGCGACCCGATGCGCAGGGGCAAATTTCAGGTCACGCTCGGCGGCGAGGCCGGGTCCATGCACTGCACCCTAAAGGCCCCGGCCAACCGCGCCTGCATCGCCACGAGCGGTACCGTCGTGAGTCCGCCGCCTCCCGAGGCGGGCGGCGGGGCCGACGTGTCCACGAGCTTCCTCTGCTATCAGGCCAGGTGCTCACCCGGCCCTGGCGCGGCCTCGCTCGAGGACGCGTTCGGCCGGCGGGCGGTGGCATTGGTGGCGCCCAAGTCGCTCTGTCTGCCGGCGAGCTCCGGCGGCTTCACGACGACCACGACGGTCGTCGGCACGACGACGACCACGTCGCCAACCGGGTGCCGCTTCGCGAACGGAGAGTGCACCGGGTCGTGCGCCCCGGGCATGAAATGCGGCGCGGCCGCCGGCACGGGCTCGTGCGAATGCCGGAGCGTCTCCTGCGGCGAGGCCACGGCCCCGGAGTGCAACGGCGCCTGCGCCGAACCGAGCGAGGCGTGCGTCTTCTCGGTCAGCGGCTGTAGCTGCGTCCGCATGCCGTGAGGCGGGGGAGCAGGGGCCGGCGCGGTCTCCGCACGCCGACGAGAACTTGACGGCCGGCATTCCCGGCACGCCGCGGTGGCGGCCTGCGTTCGCGATCGGCCGGGCGATTTTCGCTGGCACGCTCGTGGCTTCACCGGCGATCCATCAAGGAGGTCAACATGCGAGCTGTTGCATCTTTCCTCATGATCGTCGGTGCTCTGGCGCTGTGCTCCAGCGCAGAGGCGAAGGGGCGGCCGGGGCCGATCACTTGCCCGGCACCGGCAGACGTCGCCGCGGCGATCGCTTCGACGTGCCCGTGCGCCGGTACGGCGTCCCCGGACGGCCCCGTCAAGGCGTGGAGGAACCACGGCAAGTACGTTAGCTGCGTCGTCCGCTACCGCAACGCATTGCGAAAAGCGGGTTGCTTCACAGACGATTCGATCCGCCGCACGCTCGCCCGCTGCTCCGCCCGCTCGACCTGCGGCAAGGCCAAAGTGCTGTGCTGTCACTACGACCTGGGCACGTGCGACGACCCGATGCCGGGCGACACGACCCCTGCGGGGACGTGCAGCAACGACTCGACCGTCGCCTGCGACGTGAGCGCCGACTGCACCAGGTCGACCGCACGCCTCGCGCACGACGCCGACGGCTGCACCACGGATGGCGGCGTCGTCGTGCTGGGCGGGGGCAGCGTCTGTGACATCTGCCCGGCGCCGACCACCACGACCACCACGACCACGACGACCACCACGACGACCGTTCCCTGACGGCCACATCCTGACGCCCGAGTCCGCGCGCGGCTGCGGCCGCGCGCGGATGGCGGCGCCGGGACCTACGCGGACGCTCGGTAGCGAACCACCCGGGCGGGGTTGCCCGCGACGACCGCGCCGGGCGGGACATCCTCGGTCACGACCGACCGCGCCCCGACGACCGCGTCCTCCCCGATGCTCACGCCGGGGTGCACGCATGCCTCGAAGCCGATCCAGACGTTCCGCTCGATCCGTATCGGAGGGGCGGGCACGTCGGCGGGGAGCCGGCGCGGGCGCCCGAGCGCTACCCGCTCGAGCGCGCGTCGGCGCAGCGCCACGTCGAACGGTACCCGATACGTGTGACGATGACCTCGAAGTCCGGGTAGTCCAGGTCGACGAGACCGTCGAGGCAGTCGCGGATGGTCCGGGCGCCGTTGTACGTGCAGACGACGACCGAGACGCGCGGCCAGCGCCGGGAGGCCGGGAAGGGCGCCTCGGCGTAGGGGTCCGGACGGCGCCGAGCGCCGGCTTCGGTTCGCGGCGCCCGCCCGTCAGGCCGAACCTCCAGTCGTCCACGTACTCGCCCGCCCGGTACCGCTCGTCGGTCCAGGCGAAGACGAACGTGCCCGCCGCACCCGAGGCGAAGACCGCGCGCACCTGCCAGTCGAGCACGCGCGCCTGCGTGTGCTCGCCGTTGCGCAGGCTCTCGAGGCTGAGCTCGCTCAGCACGAGCGGTCGGTCGCCGGCCAGGTTGTGCAGGCGGGCGAGGTACGCCTCGAAACGGTCGCGCGACTCGAGATAGACGTTGAAGCAGACGAGGCCGAGGAACTGCAGCCGCAGGTAATCGGTGGTCGGGTAGTTCACGTACGTGACGAGGCCGTCCGGATCCTCCGCCTTCACGATCCGGTAGAGACGCTCGAGATACCGCTCGATCCGCCGCGGCCCGAGCCAGCGCACGATCTGCGCCGGGACCTCGTTGCCGAGCGCGTAGCAGAGGAGCGCCGGATGGCCCGCACAGGCGCGCACCCTGGCGCTCACGATCTCTGCCACGTCAGGCGCGCCCCTGCGGTCGATCAGGAGCCGACGTACTGCTCGGCCGAGAGACCGACCATGACACGGAGGCCATGCGCCGCGGCGAGATCGAGCGGCGCGCGCGGGGCATCGTGGGGGATCCGCACGGCGTTGATCCCGCTGGCCGCCATGTCCGCGAAGTCGGCGTCGATGGCCTCCGGGTCGCGGTACTCCGAGTCGTGCTCGTCGGGCCGGAAGGCACCGTAGGTGACGCCGCGGACGTGGAAGGTCGCCTCGCCCACGTAGAGGAACTTGCCACGCACCTCGGGCCCCGCCACCGGCCGAGCGTCCACCCCCGGCGATATCGTCGCATGCGCGAGGCGCGCGACGTTCGAGTCAGCAGAGATCGGCAGCACGACCGTCGTTCTATCGGGCCCCTCGCTCCGTGCCGCGGAGGTTCGGGAGGATGAGGTTGCCCGCTCGCGTGTTCGCCACGACACTGTCCCAAGAATCGCCCACGGCTGCGAATAGCGCGGTCAGATGCCGGCGTTGCGCGGGCGGCTATCCGGCGGAGCAAAGGGACGTGCCCGGAAACCTGCAATCCGCATCGTGCAGCCAGCGTGGTCGAAAGCCACACGTGCGGCAACATGCGGCGCCCAGAGCTGGCGGGCGAGGCACTCTCCCGCCTCGCCCCGGACGCGCACGGCTGCACGATTGCGCGAGTCAGTCGCGGGTGAGGCATGAGGCACGGCTGCACGATCGTGGCGCCAGTGCGAGAGGGGCGTGGAGGCATGGTAGACGTCCGGCGATCTGCGATGACAGCGGGGGCAGGAGATCAGGAACCGGGGTGGTGACTCAGATTCTTGGTGACAGACGCCCTCCCACAGTGGTAACGGTGACCTCGTTGCTATCAGGCCCCGAGCGGGCAAGAATTCTGGAGGGTGGAAAACATGACGGAGAAAATTCTTTATTTTCTGAGTGACGACCGAGGCCAAGACCTGGCCGAGTACGGCATCGCGCTCGCCGTTATCGGGACGCTTGCGGCGGCCGCGGCGGTCGTCATAGCGCAGGACGTCGGCACGCTCTGGTCGAGGGCTCAGTCGGCCGTCGACAACGCCGTATCGAGCTGATCCCGTCCGAGGGAAGCCGGACCGAGCGGGGGCCCCTTGCGGAGCCCCGTTGTTGCGCTGCGTGTCGCTGTCGGAAGGCCGCTACGGCCGCGTGTAGTTCGCCGTCCAGTGGATGATCATGTGGGCGGGATTCGTCTTGTGGTGAGGTCGGTGTCCGCGGTGTCCGCGGTGAACGCGGCGCTGTGTGTCGTGTCGGCGCAGGACGTCGTCGAAAGCCGTCGTGTCGGTGGATGTCAGGTGACGGTGGTGTCCGCCACGGTCGCCAGCATGGGTGCCCTTCCGCACCGTTGAAGATCAAGCGCTTATTGGTCGCCGGCGGCGCATCCATCCGTCCGTTTGCCGTCCCTGATCCTCCTCCTCCCAAAGGAAGCGGCAGGCGGTCCGGACCGCGAGGCCCGTCCGGCGCCGACCGGCGCCGATGGCGGTTAGCATCCGCCAAGGCGTGTGCCCGGCGAGATCTCGCACCTCGTCCTCGGGTCGGGTTTGCCCGCCCAGCGGGCGTCCACCGAAGACTTCGATCTCCCGTTCCGGCTCGCCCGCCAGCGCGCCCTGGCGAGCTTCGAGCGCCTCTACCTTTTCTCCCAGCTCCGACGCTACAAGGGCCGGATCATCCTCGTCGCCCAGCACGCCGGGGTCACGTCGAAGCACGTGCGCGAGATCATGAAGCGCCACGGCATCAGCCGTCGCGACTTCCGGCCGTCGCTCCGCCCCGCGATGCGCGCGGCAGCGAAGCCGTGGGGGCCGCCTCTCGACCTGCCGCCGCCAAGCCGGATCGAGGTGCCCCCGGCCAAGCCGGCCCCGCGGCTGTGAAGCGTATTCGATCGGCATCACCGGGGACTACCGGGCGGTGTCGGCATCGGCGTGGGACTGGGTGAGCATGCAGTCGCCGGTGGCCGACACGGGACCGGTGATCGTGCAAGCCGACGTCGGGTAGCGCCGTCCGCCTCCGCCCATCCGCCGACGCGTTGCCGGGGGCGACTCAGTTTCGGATGTATGGACGCTTCCGGAGCACCTGCTCCTCGAAATAGCGCGTTGTCTTCGTCGGCGCGAGCCGTCGCTCTCCCAGACCCGCATCCTTCCGGGCAGACCCCCACGCATTAGGCAAAGGCCCCGCGCCGACGCGCCCGACGGGGCCCCGCAGGGCAACACCGAGGCAACGGGGCGCCAGGCGCGACCGGGGCTGACGGGGACCGACGGGCGGAGCGAGCTCCCGCCCGCGGCGGCATCGCACGCGCCACGGAACGCCCACGGCACTCGCTGACGATCCCGCCCACCCCCCTCGCCATGCGGGGGGCGGGGCCGCCGCTCGCTCGGACGCTGTCCGCGCGCGCGGTGCGCCACGCAGACAAGGGCCCCGCCCACTCCGCGCCCCCGGAGGAGCTGTCGCGGCCGCCTTGCATCTCGCTCTTGCAGGCGCGCGTCTCGTGCAGGCTCGCAAGCCGGCCCCGGCTCCGTTCACCGCCGGATGGATCGCCTCCGCCCACGCGCTCGCCATGCGCAGCGGCTGCGCAAGCCGTGTGGCCGCCCACCCGCTTGCTGCGGCCGGCGCCGCCGCAACGGCCGCTGCATCCTCCGCGGCGCGTCTCGCATCCAACTGCTTTCTGCGTAGATAGCGATGACGCATGGCGCCTGCGCGCCGGGCGTTCCGCGGCGCCCCTTGCACACTGACGTCCTCGGGCGCGCGGCCGCGGCACGCATCTTGAACAAAGCGGTGCGCAGCGTTGCAAACATGACGCTCGCGATGGCTCGCGAGCGCACAACCAAGAAGGGGTCAACAGATGGGCGGAACGATGTCATCTCGCGGAGCGCGGACCTGCGCAGCGATGCTGGGCCTGCTGGCTGTGCTGGTCGCCCATACGGCGGCGGCCGCCGTGGCCAACCCCGACTTCGACGGGGTCGTTTGGACCCCGCTCGGCTGCGACGCGCCCGATCTCATTTCGCACGCGAGCCCGGCCGCGGTCGACTTCGCCGGCGACGCGACCTTCCCCGCTGCCTACTTCGCGCACGACGACAGCTACCTCTACTTCCGCTACCGGGTGGACGGGGATCCGTACGGCTCGGGGACCCTCGCCCAGTACGCCTGGACCGCGCTCATGCAGGTGCCGTCGGGCGATCCGTTCCAGTACCAGTACCAGCTCTCGCTCAACGGAAAGTCGGACACCATCGAGATCTGGCAGAACACGGTCGCCGAGGACATCAACTTCTCGCCGCTCTTCCGCGACGGCTCGGAGGTGAGGATCTTCTCGCAGAGGTACGACCGCGCGAACGGGTCGACCGGGAACACGACCCCGCTCGCGCGGAGCTTCCCCGCCGGCGACGGCTCGAGGTTCGGGAACGACACGGACTACTTCCTGGACTTTGCGTTCCCGGTCCCGGTGATGATCGCGAACGGGCTCATCGCAACCGCCGCCGACCTCGACCAATCGGTCTACTTCGCCGCCACCTCGGCGGACCCCAACAACTACAACAAGAGCCATCTCAACTGCCCCTTCCTCCCCGGGACGGACCTGTCGGTGAGCGTGATGGCAACGCCCGATACGGTGCCGGTGAACCTCACGACCCCGGTCGCGTTCACCTCCACCGTACACAACGACGGCCCGGGCATCGCCAAGGGCGTCGTCATCGACAACAGCACCTTCCCGAGCTTCCTGCACAACGTGACGGTGACGGTGACTTCGGACGATCCGAGCGTGACGCCGACGGTCGTGTCGAGCAACCCGCTCCAGGTGAGGCTGCCGTACCTGCCGAGCGGCGCCACGCTGACGATCCAGGTCTCGGCCGACGCGACGCCCGGCTGCGGCGACAGCGACTTCACGGACACGACGAGCGTGTCCGCCGTGGACGCCATGCCGACGGCTGGCAGCGCCGTCCTGCACATTCAGCTGGGGAACGCCGAGGTGTGCGACGGCGTGGACAACAACTGCGACGGCCGGATCGACGAGGGCGGCTCGGCGCTCTGCGACGACGGCAACGCATGCAACGGAGCCGAGATCTGTGGCGGAGCCGCCGGCTGCCAACCCGGCACGCCCCCCAGTTGCGACGACGGGAACGCCTGCACGGTCGATGGCTGCGACCCGCAGCGCGGCTGCACCCACGACCCGATCCCGGGCTGCGAGCCATGCGCGACGGCGGCCGACTGTGACGACCAGAACGCCTGTACCACCGACATCTGTGGCAGCGGCGTCTGCGCCCACGACGTGATTCCCGGCTGCGTGCCGTGCGCGACGGCCGCCGACTGTGGCGACGGCAACGCCTGCACCACCGACAGCTGCGACGCCGGTGCCTGCGCCTACGCCACCATCCCCGGCTGCGTGCCGTGCGCGACGGCCGCCGACTGCGACGACGGCAACGCCTGCATCACCGACACCTGCGACGCGGGGGCATGCGCGCATGCCACCATGCCCGGCTGCGTGCCGTGCGCGACGGCCGCCGACTGCGACGACGGCAACGCCTGCACCACCGACACCTGCGACGCGGGGGCGTGCGCGCATGCCGCCATCCCCGGCTGCGTGTCGTGCACGACGGCCGCCGACTGTGGCGACGGCAACGCCTGCACCACCGACACCTGCGACGCCGGTGCGTGCGCGCATTCCATCATCTCCGGCTGCGTGTCGTGTGCGACGGCCGCGGACTGCGACGACGGCAAGGCCTGCACCACTGACACGTGCGACGCGGGAGCCTGCGCGCATTCCACAATCCCCGGCTGCGTGCCGTGCGCGACCGCCGTGCAGTGCGACGACCGCAACGCCTGCACCACGGACGCCTGCGACGCCGGTGCGTGCGCGCATGCCGCCATCCCCGGCTGCGTGCTGTGCACGACTGCCGCTGACTGCGACGACCGCGACGGCTGCACCACCGAGGTCTGCAACGCGGACGGCGTCTGTGAGCACCAGCCCCAGGAGGGCTGCGTCCCCTGCGGCACGGCCGCGGACTGCGACGACCAGAACCCCTGCACCACGGACGCCTGCGGCCCCGATGGCAGCTGCCAGCTCTCGGCCATCCCCGGCTGCCAGCACTGCGACACGGCGGCCGACTGCAGCGACGGCACCGCCTGCACCACGGACATCTGCAACGCGGACGGCGTCTGTGAGCACCAGCCCCAGGAGGGCTGCGTCCCCTGCGGCACGGCCGCGGGCTGCGACGACCAGAACCCCTGCACCACGGACGCCTGCGGCTCCGACGGCAGCTGCGAGCTCTCCGCCATCCGCGGCTGTCAGCGGTGCGACACGGCGGCCGACTGCGACGACGGCGCCGCCTGCACCACCGACACCTGCGACGGCGGCGCGTGCGCGCACGCCACGATCCCCGGCTGCGTCCCCTGCGCGACCACGGCCGATTGTGACGACGGCAACGCCTGCACCACGGACATCTGCGACGCGGGCGCGTGCGCCTACACGGTCATCCCCGGCTGCGTCCCGTGCGCGACGGCGGCCGACTGTGACGACGGCAACGCCTGCACCACGGACATCTGCGACGCGGGCGCGTGCGCCTACACGATCATCTCCGGCTGCGTCCCGTGCGCAACGGCGGCCGACTGTGGCGACGGCAACGCCTGCACGACCGACACGTGCAACGCCGGCGCCTGCGCGCATGCCACCATCTCCGGGTGCGTCCCCTGCACCGCCGCTGCGGACTGCAACGACGGCAACGCCTGCACCACCGACACCTGCGACGAGGGCGCATGCGCCCACGCCAGCATCGCCGGCTGTGTGCCGTGCACGACGGCGGCCGACTGTGGCGACGGCAACGCCTG
>VBKJ01000073.1 GCA_005879795.1 Deltaproteobacteria bacterium | reverse complement strand
GATGCACTACGCTCGACCTCCCCGTCGTGACCCCGATCGCGGAGCGGCGCATCTCTGCCAGAGGGCTCGGGGACCGCGTCACGGCCCGCGCGATCGACTTTCTCACCGAGCCGCTACCCGGGGCGGATGTGATCACGATGGGCATGATCCTGCACGACTGGAACCTCGAGAAGAAACTCCACCTGATCCGAGCCGCCTACGAGGCGCTTTCCGACGGGGGAGCCTTCGTGGCGATCGAGCACCTCATCGACGACGCCCGCCGGGAGCACGCCTTCGGACTCATGATGTCGCTCAACATGTTGATCGAGTTCGGCGACGCCTTCGACTTCACCGGCGCTGACTTCACGGCCTGGTGCACGCAGGTCGGGTTCCGCGAGATGCGCGTGATCCCGCTGACGCCCACCGCGAGCGCGGCGGTCGCGTACAAGTAGCGTTGCCCACCCCAGGTCGGCTAGGCCCACCTTGCGATAACGGAGCTCTAGAGAGGCGGGCGACCGGGGTCGAACCGGCGGGGTCCAGCTTGGGAAGCTTTCCGGGCCCTTGCGGGGCAAGGGTTTCCGGCGGCGGTAGCAGAAAGCATCACGCAATACGGCTGCAAGGCAGCCATCGGAGCTGTAGCCTCTGCTCCCGCACGGGCCGCGGGGAGGCCGAGCGCCGATTGGTTGTGCGGTCGTGAATCGGTAGGATCGGGCCTTCTCTCCCGGCAAACAGCGAACGATGGAGACCCAACGCGTCGAACGTAGGCTTTCAGCGGTGCTGGCGGCGGATGTCGTCGGCTACAGCCGGCTGGTCGGCATCGACGAGGAAGGCACGCTCGAGCGGCTGCGCTCCATACGGCTGGAACTGATCGATCCGGCCATCGCGACGCATCACGGCCGCATCATCAAGACCACCGGCGACGGCATCCTCGTCGAGTTTCCGAGCGTCGTCGACGCCGTGCGCTGCGCGCTGGCCGTGCAGCGCAGTATGGCGGAGCGTAATGCCGAGATCGCTGCCGACCGCCTCATCGCCTTCCGGATCGGGATTCACCTGGGCGATGTCGTGGTCGATGGCGCCGACCTACTGGGCGACGGCGTCAACATCGCGGCGCGGCTGGAAGGCGTCGCGGATCCGGGCGGCATCAGTCTTTCGGAGGATGTCTGGCGCCAGATCCGCGACAAGCTGCCGGAGGCCTTCGTCGATCTGGGCGAGCAGATGCTGAAAAACATCGCGCGCCCCATGCGAGTCTATCGCATCGACCTGGCCGGCGCCGCGGAAGCGCCGCACCTCACGCTACCGCTTCCCGACAAGCCTTCGATCGCGGTGCTGCCGTTCCAGAACCTCAGCGGCGATCCCGAGCAGGAATATTTCACTGACGGCTTGGTCGAGGACATGATCACCGGCCTGTCGCGGATCAATTGGCTATTCGTGATCGCGCGGAATTCGAGCTTCGTCTACAAGGGCAAGGTCATCGACATCAAGCAGGTCGGGCGCGAGCTCGGCGTTCGCTACGTGCTCGAGGGCAGCCTGCGCAAGGGCGGCAATCGCCTGCGCATCACGGGACAGCTCATCGAGGCTGAGACCGGTACGCATATTTGGGCCGACAAATATGACGGCGTCCTGGAAGACGTCTTCGACCTTCAGGACAAGATCACCGAGACCATCGTCGGGATCATCGAACCGAGCGTTCGCCGCGCGGAGATCGAGCGCGCGCGGCGCAAGCGCCCAGAGAATCTCGGCGCCTATGACCTGTATCTCCGCGCCCTGCCTCACACGCAGTCGGCCATGCCCGGAGACGCCGCTGTCGCGATCGGCTATCTTGAAGAGGCGCTCAAGCTCGATCCCAACTACGCGGTGGCCCACGCGGCCTTGGCCGTGAGCCGTGAGACCCGCTTCCGCGGCGCGGGCTTCGACGAGGCCGACCGCACCGAGGGCGTGCGCCATGCACGACTGGCGCTTGCCCTCGGCACCGACGATGCCACGGCACTCGCCTATGCGGCTCTCACCGTTCTGCATCTCGCCCACGATTTCGAGGCGGCGGCGGGCGCCATCGCCCGCGCGCTGTCGCTGAACAGCTCCTGCGCGACCGCGCTCTATTGGGGCGCGCATATCCATGCCTGGAGCGGCGACCCGGTGCTCGCCGAAGACTATGCGAACCGAGCGCTGCGCCTCAGTCCCTTTGATCCCTTGAGCCATGAAGGTTATGTCGCCCTGGGCGCCGTGCGGCTTCGCCTCCGGCGCTACGACGACGCAGCGGCATGCTTCGCGAAGGCGGTACAGGCCAACCCGCGCTTCAGCGTCCTTTACGCGTTGCAGGCTTCGGCGCTCGCCATGGCCGGCCGCATCGAAGAGGCGAACGCGCTCGCCCGGCGGCTTGTGGAGCTGGAGCCAACCTTCCGCGCCCTCCGCTTCTTGGAATTCGCTGGATTCGTGAAGCCAGAGATCCGCGAAGCCTTCGCGGCCGCATTCCGCGAGGCCGGGCTGCCGGAGTAAGAAGCGAGTTCCGAGAGAGAGCGGGCGACCGGGGTCGAACCGGCGACGTCCAGCTGGGAAGCTGTCTCGGGCCTTGTGGGGCAAGGGTTTTTCGGCGGCGCCAGCGAAACAGGATAACGCAATACTTCGGCGCGGCGGCCAGCTTTCCGATCTCGCCGTCCGCGTCTGCGGCGGGAATCCGCTCTGCGCTCCTGGCTCGTACACAGGAAGAGGACGCAAATACCCGTCAGGTCCAGGGAAGGAGCAATTCCCGTTCCATGATCTCCGCGAGGTCCGACTGCACGACGCCACTGTGCCTTCTCCTCGTTGCGGCGGTGTCCTTGGTGCTGGGCGCGAGCTCCGGGGCGTCCGTCCAGGAACGGCCGTCGAAGTCGAACCGGATGTCGGAGAAGCTGAGCCAGCGTCTGTGCGACGCGCTGCAAAGCCTGCCCGAGACGCGCAAGGCGCAGTGCTGTGGCACTTCCCCGAGCGGCGGCCTGGCGGGTGCGTGCGCTCGCGAGCTCCGCCGCTCGCTCGGGGACGATGCCGTCACCCTCGACCCGGCCGCTGTCGACCGTTGTGCTGCGGAATCCTCCCGTGAGCTGAAGGGCTGTGATTGGGTGACGCCGTACCTACCGCGGGTCCCCGCGAGCTGCCGGGGCATCGTGCATGGCCGGCTCGAGGCCGGGGCCCGCTGTCGGTCGTCGCTCGAGTGTCGCGACGGACTGCATTGCCTGGGTAGTGGGCCGACCGTCCCCGGCCTCTGCGCTCCGCCGAGCGTCCCCGGTGCCGCGTGCGGGGGTGCTCCGGACACGCTCGCGACGTACGCTAGGCAGTCCGAGTCCGACACGGGCCATCCGGAGTGCGCCGGGTTCTGCCTCCGGGGTCGATGCGTCGGGTTCGCCCCGCCGGGGGGCGCGTGCTCCTCGGATCGCCATTGTGCTCCGGGAAGCCACTGCGCATCGCGCCGATGCGTCGAAGGACCGTCGCCCGCCCTCGGTGAGCCCTGCGGTGGCTCCACCTGTGCGAGCGACCTCGCCTGCATCGACGGTCGGTGCTCGGAGGCGAAGAAGGCGGGCGAGCTCTGCACGCATCCGTTCGAGTGTCAGGCCGCGTGTCTGTCTCCGGCGGCGGACAAGCCCGGCACGTGCGGGATGAAGTGCAGCACCTGGCCCCCCGCCGGCTATACGCCGCCAGTCGACGGGCCGGTCGCTGCCGGTGCGACGCCGCGCCGCCGGGACACGCCGCGCGATCGACGGCCGGCCAAGTGACGTACTAGCGGCCGGCGCCATCCGATCGAACCCGCCGGTCCGTAACGACGGTAGGTCTCTATTTCTGCGCAGGAGTCGAGGACTCTCAAGAGGCGGCCTACAAAGGCCCGAGGAGAAGGAGGAATATCGAATGAAGAAGCGAACCGGCGCGATCGGCGCAGCGGGGGCGGTGCTCGTTCTGGCGGCTGCTGCGCCCATCGTCCAGGCGTCGAGTCATCGCGAGACGTACGCGACCCGCGTCGACCCCTGCATCGACAACACGGACACCTATGCGTGGGTGGAGCCGGGTACGCACGACAAGCTCAATATCGTCTTCAACTTCCTGCCGCTCCATGAGCCCGGCCAAGGCAACCAGCAGCTCGGGCCGTGCGAGGACGTGCTCTACGAGGTCCACATCGCACGCGGAACCGGTCCGCTGAAGGACGTCGTCACGTACCAGATCAAGTTCGACACGAATCCCGCGCCGCGTGTCGACCCGGGCGACGGAACGAAGCCCCTCACGCTGAAGGACGGCCGAGAGCTCCTCGACCAGATCTCGGGACGCTCCCAGTTCTACACGGTGACGAAGATCGAAGCCGGCGCCAAGAAGGGGAAGGTCATCGGCAGAGGGCTCCCCGTCTCACCATCGAACGTGGGTCCGCAGACGGACCGCCTCGCGTATAACATCCCGGCCATCGATCCCAGCTGCACGCAGTTCCAGGGATACGATTCCGGCGATCGGACGAGCCGCGAGGTCGGATGCTACAACGAGGCGTTCACGGCGCGGTTCATCAACCCGCTCGGAGACAACGGCTCCGAGGGCCGGATCTGGGCGGGGCAGGCGGCGGACTTCTACTACCTCGACGAGAAGGGGATCTTCGACGTCCTCAACCTCGCCGGCGATCCGGCGTCGAGCTTCGTGAAGGTCAACGGCACGCGGCTCCAGGTTGCGGGTGCACGCCAGATGCCGCAGGCCGAGAACGTCTTCACGGGGTTCAACCTCTTCTCCATCGCGCTCGAGATCCCGACGAGCAAGCTCACCGGCACGGGCCAGCCGCCCGCGCACAACGGCACGCCCGGCGATGACACGCTCCTCGCCATCCACGTGTCGGAGTCGCGGCCGCGCGTCCGGGTGCTGAGCAAGGAGCGGTACGAGAAGGACAAGGGCCGAGGTAAGTTCGTGCGCGTCGGCCGCAACGCGCTCCCGCTCTTCAACGCCGGCCTGGTGGGCGTCCAGGACCAGGAGAAGTACCTGCGGAGCAATCCGCTCGACGACTTCGACAACTTCGGCACCTACGTCCTCAACCCGATTCTGGTCCGGGACGCGGAAGCGCTCGGCATCTACAAGGCGCTGGGCGTCGATCCGGTCCCCGACTCGCTCAAGTTCAACCGGGTCGATCTCCTCAAGATCGTCGACCTCGACGACATCCCGTTCCCCGGCGCCCATCACGTGCCGATCTCGCCTCGGACCGTGGGTGACGTCCTGCGGGTGGACATGGCGATCGATTCCAGCTTCCCGAACGGCCGGCCGATCATTGGTGGGATCGATCGCAACCACGAGCAGGCCGACGTGAGCGACGTGCTGCTGACGGTGATCCTCTCGCCGGATCCGAGCACCGTCCAGATCGGCGACGGCGTCGACTTCAGCGCGGCCCAGCGCCGACTGGCGTTCCCCTGGATACCGGTCGCGTTGCAGGGCCTCACGCAGGGGCACGGCGAGCCGGCCAACTGAACCGACGCGCCTGGCGCGTCAATCGAAACGTGGACAGCCTCCACGGGCGATCCCCGTGGAGGCCGTCCGTCCCCGTGGAGGATCGTCGTCATGTCACGGATTCGATCTACGTCCAGCTGGGTCCGGGTCGCCACGAGCCTGGCCCTGGCGGGATGGTGGCAGGCCGAGCCACTGGCGGTCACCTACGCCGCACCGCCACTCGGCTCCGCGGGAATCCAGCTGACTCCCGACGAAGCCAGAGAGGCGTGCTTGACCGAGGTCAGCAGCGGATCGCCCGTCGACGAGGCGATCCGCGTCGATCAGGCCCGAGCCCGGACGCTTCCGACGAAACCTGACGGCTGGGTCCGCGTGGGCTGGGAATGGGTGCGGAAGGCGCGGCTCTCCGGCGATCCCGGCTTCTATGTCAACGTCGCGAGCTGCACGGACGCGGCGCTGCGCGTCTCGCCGGAGAACACGGCGGCCCGCGAGCTCCGGGGCCTCGTGCTGATCAACGGCCACCGCTTCGAGGAGGCTCGACAGGAAGCCGAGAAGATCCTCGCCGCCGACCCGGAGAACCCGATTGCCCTCGGGACGCTGAGCGACGCGCTGCTCGAGCTGGGGCGGTTCGAAGAAGCGGTCGCCGCCGCGCAACGGAGCGCGGACGTGAAGCCCGGGCCGGTCTTGTACGCACGGGCATCGTACTTTCGCTGGCTCACGGGTGACACGGATGGAGCGAAGCGGTTCATCCGGTCCGCGCTCAGCGGGAGGGATCGTCGCGATCCGGAGCCCACTGCCTGGACGTTCGTCGAGGCGGCGAAGGTCTTCTGGCACGAGGCGGACTACGACGGCGCCGACGCCCTCCTCGCGGAGGCGCTCCGCTGGGTCCCCGACTATCCGCCAGCCCTCGTCGCACGCGGGCGGGTGGCGCTCAGCCAAGGACAGCCGGATCGAGCGATTGGTTTCCTCGAGAAGGCCTACCGCGCGCAGCCCCTGCCGGAGACAGCCTGGCTTCTCGCCGATGCCCGGGCGATGCTCCGCGACGTCGCCGGTGCCGAGGCCGAGAGCCAGCGCGTCGTTCAGGCGGGCCGGCGTGGCGACCGCCTGACGCTGGCGCTCTTCTACGCGACGAAGAACCGCGCCATCGACGAGGCGCTGCGGCTCATCGAGGAGGAGCGCGCAGGGCGCGGCGGCGTCTACGTCGACGACACGTATGCGTGGGTCCTCTATCGCGCCGGGCGGATCGAAGAGGCGCGCCGGGCGAGCGACAGCGCACTCCGTCTGGGAACGCCGGATGCACGCATCCTGTATCACGCCGGAGCCATCCAGATGGCCGCCGCCGTCCCGGCGGGCCGGACCCTCGTCGAGAAGGCCCTCGCGATCAACCCCAAGTTCGACGTGACCGGAGCCGCCGAGGCGCGAGCGCTGCTCGCGTCGACGTCGGACCGCACCGACGCAGCGACGCAGCAGAGCCGGCGGGTGAGGCCGAATGCTCCATAGGATGCTCCTGCTGAGCGCGCTCCTCGTGCTGCGCGCGATGCCCAGCGGGGCGCACGCCGTCGGAGTGTCGCGCGGCGAGTACCGAGCCGAGGGTGCGCAGGTTCGCGCTGACCTCGTCTTCGCGCGCAAGGAGCTGCTGACGGCGCTCCCGAACCTCGACGCCGATCGCGACGGGGATCTCTCGAGCGGCGAGATCGAGCACGCGCGTGGCGAGCTCTCCGAGTGGGTCCGTCGAGGGATCGTCGTGCGAGTTTGGGCAGGGTCGTGCGCCGGCGGGCTCGAAGGAGCGGGCCTGACGGAGCAGGACGGCGTCGAGCTCGCGGCGGTCTACCAGTGTCCGCGGCAAGCGACGGCGTTCTCCGTCCGGCTGGGACTGCTCGCGGAGCTTTCCCTCGGGCACCGCCATCTCGTGAGCGCGACGTCCCCGTCGCAGACCGTGCGCACCGTGCTGTACGAGGGGCAACCGGAGCTCGAGCTGGCCCCGTCGAGCCCCGTTGCCGGCGAGCGCGGCAGCGTCGGGCCGTCGCTGTTTCGCCTGGGGGTCGAGCACATCCTCACCGGCTACGATCACCTTCTGTTCCTGCTTGCTCTCGTGCTGGTCGGTGGTCCGCTGCGATCCGTCCTCGGGGTGGTCACGGCCTTCACGTTGGCCCACTCGGTAACGCTCGCCGTCGCCGCGTTGGGCGTCTGGGTTCCGCGGCCGACGCTCATCGAGCCAGCAATCGCGCTGTCGATCGCCTACGTCGGCATCGAGAACTGTGTCAGGCCCGAGATGCGCCGCCGGTGGCGGCTCACGTTCCTGTTCGGCCTCGTCCACGGGTTCGGCTTTGCCGGCGCCCTGTGCGAGGTGGCCTTGTCGGCGGTGCAGATTCCGCTCGCGCTCGCGTCGTTCAACGTCGGCGTGGAGGCCGGTCAGCTTGCGGTGCTGGCGGTCGTGCTGCCGTTGGTGTCGTGGCTCGGAGGTCGCCCTTGGTTCGCGGGGTGGGGGGTCCAGGTCGCCAGCATTGCGATCTCGGCGATCGGGTTGTGCTGGTTCGTCGTACGGGTCACGGGCTGACAGGGCGGTACGGACTCGGGTTGTCGATTCACGGCATGAGGCCGGACTTTGATGCGACCACTTCAGCCGCAGGAAGAACAGAGGTGGACGCGAACGATCGACGCGATCATCTCCTCGGACGTGACTCAAGCGACGAGGCGGAGGAGCACATCGTTCGTGAAATAGCGCAGCGGATCGTTCTGGGGAAATCTCAACGCGGCCGCTAGACGTCGGCTCGGGCAGGGGGAGAGGCTGCGAATCGGCACGAGTTACGAGCCTCACAGAGTTCGGTAGAGCGGTGCATGCTGAGGCCGATGCCATTGTCTCCGCAGCCCGTGTCGGAGTCTCGACGGGGCACGGGTCGAGGCCGCAGGCGTAGCCCGCCAGGAGCGACTGAGTCCTCCAGCGGCCCGCCACGGCGCCTCTATCGACTACGACCACAATGCGGCGCTGGTCGGCATCGCCCAGGATGTGACGCCCTACGGCTTCACGCTCGCGGCGCGCAACTCGGACTGCCACTCTGGATCGTCGGGCTTCTACTGGATCGCCTTCGGGTGTGGCGTCGGATGCGGTTGATGGACGCGGAAGGAGAGCTCCCCTAGCGGCTCGGGGCGGTGGGAAGCATGCCTTGACGCCGGTGGCCCTACCGGTGCATGCCCGGTCCGATGAAGGCCGCGGTCTACGCGGGCGACCGAACCGTCGCCGTCCAGGAGCGGCCGGTGCCCGTCCCGTCCGCAGGCGAGGTGGTGGTCGCGGTCGACTACTGCGGGATCTGCGGCACCGACCTGCACAGCGTCATGGAGGGATGGGCCCGGCCCGGCGCGATCCTCGGGCACGAGTACTCGGGCCGGATCGCGGCGGTCGGACGGGGTGTCGGCGGATGGGCGGTGGGCGACGAGGTCACGGCGGAGCCCGGCCGCGTCTGCGGGACCTGCGAGTTCTGCGCCGGCGGCCGGCCGTCTCTCTGCCGCGACTACATGGCCCTTCTGCTCGCCGGCGCGTGGCCGGGAGCGTTCGCCGAGTTCGTGCCCGTGAGCGCGAGCCAGCTGCACCGCATCCCGCCCGGTCTCGGGGCGCGTGCGGCCGCGCTGACCGAGCCGCTCGCGGTCGCGCTCCACGCGATCACGCGCAGCCGGTTTGCACGCGGGCAGGCGGCGCTCGTGACAGGCGGCGGCCCGCTCGGCTGTCTCCACGCCGCCGCGCTGAAGGCGATGGGCGCCGGCCGCGTGATCGTGAGCGAGCCGTCCCCGGCCCGGCGCGATGCCGCGTGCGCAGCGGGCGCCGACCGCGTGGTGGCTCCGGAGGAGCTCGACCCGCCGGCGTCGCCGCTCGTCGAGCCCGACGACGCCGTCGAGGTCGCGTTCGAGTGCTCGGGCAAGCCCGCCGCGTTCGCGCACGCCCTGGCGCAGCTCCGTCCCGGGGGGACGCTCGTCATCGTCGGGACCGGGATACTGCGGCCGGAGCTCGACCACCACCGCCTGATCGTGAAGGAGCTCACCGTGACCGGCGCCCTCAACTACGACGCGAGCGGCTTCGACGACGCGCTCCGGCTGCTGGCCTCCGACGCGCTGCCGCTGAACGCGCTCATCGCGCCCGGTGCCGTGCCCCTCGCGAGCATCATGCCGGCGATGGAGGACCTCGCGGCCGGGCGCACGGCGGCGAAGGTCCTCGTCGCGCCGGGGGCGTGATGGCGGAGCCGACCGGTCGATTCAACCACGTCGCGATGAGCGTCGCGCGCGAGAAGGTGCTCGACGCCGCGTGGCGAAAGCAGCTCGCCGACTTCTTCGGCGAGGTCTTCGGGTGGCAGGACGTAACGTACCCGCCCGGTGATCTCTCGTCGCTGATCTTCCTCGCCTACAGCCCGCGCCAGTTCGTCTTTGTCATCGCCGACGACACACCGATGCAGTGCCCGCGCATGAATCACTTCGGGATGGAGGTATCGACGGTCGGCGAGCTCGAGGACATCCATCGCCGGGCGGTTGCGTACCGGGAGAAGGATGCGGGCGTCGACATCGTGCCGCCGAAGGCGGAGATCGTGGGGCCGTTCCGTCTGACGAGCTTCTACGTCGGGTACATGCTCCCGATGATGGTGGAGGTACAGCATTTCGAGGAGATCGCGGCCACCGGGTGGTGAGCCCCGAGGCTGACTGGGACGCGGGGATCGTCCAGCTTCCGAACGGTCAGCGCATCCCGCGGGTCCAAGCGCGCGAGAACTGGCCGTGCGGGAAGAACGGAACGAAGGGACGTCCACGGGCACCCGGGAAGCGCTGTCTCCGGCAGCAGCTCCGTGCCAGCGCTCGCCACGCGCCCACGACCCGCACGCGCGCGGTGCCACGCGGAATTGGATGGGTCACCGCAAAAGCGGAAAGGAGCGCGCTCGCATGAATCCGAACAAGGCACTCTGGGAGAAGGGCGACTTCACCCGCATCGCGCGGAGCATGCGCGAGAGCGGCGAAGCGGTGGTCGAGAGTCTCGGCGTGAAGCCTGGGCTCAAGGTGCTCGATCTGGGCTGTGGAGATGGCACCACCGCGCTGCCCGCGGCGCGCCGCGGCGCAGACGTGTTGGGCGTCGACATCGCCCGCAACCTCGTCGAGGCCGGAAACCGCCGCGCGCAGGAGCATGGCCTCACGAACCTCCGCTTCCAGGAGGGCGACGCGTGCAACCTGAGCGGGCTTGCCGACGACATGTTCGACCTCGTGGTGAGCATCTTCGGCGCCATGTTCGCGCCCAAGCCCTTCGACGTGGCCAAGGAGATCGTGCGCGTGACGCGCCCCGGCGGTCGCATCGTGATGGGCAACTGGATCCCGAACGACCCGACGCTGGTGGCACAGATCCTCAAGATCAGCGCCGCCTACTCGCCGCCTCCGCCCGAGGGCTTCGTGAGCCCCATGACGTGGGGCGTGGAGAGCCACGTGCTCGAGCGCTTCGGCGCCGCCGGCGTGCCGAAGGAGCAGGTGACGTGCGTCCGGGACACCTACACGTTCAACTACCCGAAACCACCCGCCGAGCTCGTGGCGGCGTTCCGCAACTATTACGGCCCGACGATGAACGCGTTCGAGGCCGCGGAGAAGAATGGGCGTGCGGCCGACTTGCAGAAGGAGCTGGTGGCGCTCTTCGAGAGCCAGAACCAGAGCCCCACGCCGGGGACCACGTCCATTCCCGCGACGTTCCTGCGCGTGACGGTCAGGGCCTGAATGCGAAGAGCGGGCGACCGGGGTCGAACCGGCGACGTCCAGCTTGGGAAGCTTTCTTGGCCCTTGCGGGGCAAGGGTTTTTCGACGGCGGTAGCAGAAACGGGATAACGCAATATGGACCCGCCGCCGTCGCTATCGCGATTTCGCTACCGCCATCAGCGACTGTGCACTGCCGCTACGATCATGCCCTCGCGTCCGCGGTCGGCTCTCGTCGGACCCAACGCGTCGGTCTCACGAGACTCCGAGCTCGACGTGCACGGGCGATGCAACCAAGGAGCGTCGGAACCTGTTACGCCAAGCGCACCGGATACACTTGGTGGGTTCCGCCGAAGCCCTTCAGAACAACGTCGCGGCCCGCAT